>JADGHD010000216.1 GCA_019689615.1 Frankia sp.
CCCACCCGTCTTCCGCCGTCCGGGAACCGGGCCGCCGCCACGACCAGCCCCGCGCCGCCGGCTGGTCGGGCGGGGCGGGCGGTTGTGCCCGTGTGCGAGACTCGTTGCCATGCCGCCCCGTCTGAGAGCGACGTCCGGCCCCCCTGCCCGCGGGGCCAGCCGGAGGCGGAAGGTGGACGCGGAGCGGCGGGCGTCGGTCGTGCGCCAGCTTGAGGAACTCCTGCTGCGGGAGGGGTTCAGCGGGCTGACGGTCGACAGCATGGCGGCCAGGCTGCAGTGCTCGAAATCGACCCTCTACGCGGTCGCGTCCAGCAAGGAGCAACTGGTCGCGGCGGCGATCAGGAACTTCTTCCGTGAGGCGACCGAGCGCATCGAGCGCCGGATCGCCGGTATCGAGGACCCGCGCGAGCGCATCGCGGTCTACCTGGCGTCGATCGGCACCGAGATGAGCCGCATGTCGGCGCAGTGCTACAGCGACATGACCTCGACCGAGGTCACCTGGGAGATCTACCGGCTGAACTCGCGCGCCGCCGCCGAGCGGGTCCGCCAGTTCGTCGACGAGGGGGTACGGGCGGGAGCGTTCCGCCAGGTGCACGCCGACTTCGTGGCCGTGGCGGTCAGCGTCCTGATCGACAGCATCCAGGACGGCGAGCTGCTCGCCCGCACCGGGCTGTCCTCCGGCGCCGCCTACGGCGAGCTCAGCGCGCTGGTCCTGAGCGCGCTCGCGCACCGCCAGGAGGCCGGCACCGGGCCCTGATCGGCCATTGCGCGGTACGACGATCGGTACTACGGTACCCACCAAGGTACCTAAGGGTGGCAGCCGCGCCCGCCGCTGCGCCCCGCGAGGCCGCCGGGAGTCGCCGTGGTCACGTCCCCCGACCCGTCGTTAGCACGGGTTCACCAACTCGTCGCGCTCTACAGCGCGCCCGACACCAGCGTCGCGCAGGTCATCTGCGACGCCCACCCCCCGCGGGCCGTGGCCTGCACGGTCGTCGAGCCCGACCTGTCGTTCACCGAGCTCACCTACGGTGAGCTGCGCACCCTCTCCGAGACGTTCGCCCAGGCCCTCGCCGAGGAGGGCGTCGGCCCAGGCGACCGGGTCGCCACGCTGCTCGGCAAGAGCGTCGACTACCTGGTCACCCTGCTCGGCATCTGGCGCCTCGGCGCCGTGCACGTGCCGCTGTTCACCGCCTTCGCCCCGCCGGCGATCGCGGCCCGGCTGCGCGGCAGCGGCGCGAAGGCGGTCGTCTGCGACGCCGCCCAGCGGCCCAAGCTCGCGGCGGCCGAGCTGGCCGGCGGGCCCTGGCAGGTCATCGTCTCCCGGCCAAACCAGCGCCACCCGGGCGACCTGGAGTTCGCCGAGCTGATGGCGCGGTCGCGGCCGGGGCGGCCGGCGGCGGCGCTCGGCGGCGAAGCTCCGATCATCCACATCTACACCTCGGGCACCACCGGCTCGCCGAAGGCGGTGGTCGTGCCGACCAGGGCGCTGGCCGGGTTCCGCGCCTACGGCGAGTTCGCCCTGAACCTGCGCCCGGACGAGCTGTACTGGTGCGTCGCCGACCCGGGCTGGGCGTACGGGCTGTACTTCGGGGTCCTGTCGTCGCTGGCCATGGGCGTGCCGAGCCTGCTCGTGGCCGCGCAGTTCTCCCCTGCGCTCACCTGGCGGGTGCTGGAGCGCTTCCCGGTCGCGAACATCACCGCGGCGCCGACGGTCTACCGGGCACTGCGGGCCAGCGGTGGGCCCGTGCCGGCCGGCCTGAAGCTGCGCCGCGCCTCCAGCGCCGGCGAGCCGCTCACCCCCGAGGTCAACGAGTGGGCGGTGAAGGCCCTCGGCGTCCCGGTGCACGACCACTACGGCCAGACCGAGGCCGGGATGCTGGTCAACAACCATCACCACCCGGAGCTGACCGGCGAGCTGCGGGTGGGCTCGATGGGCCGGCCGATGCCCGGCTGGCGGGTGGTCGTGCTGCGCGAGGACGCCGACGAGGTGGCGCCGCCCGGGACGACCGGCCGGATCGCGGTGGACGCCGCCAGCCCGCTCGCCTGGTTCTCCGGCTACCTCGACGACCCCGCCCGCAGCCGGGAGAAGTTCACCGCCGACGGCCGGTGGTACCTCACCGGCGACGTCGGGCGGATCGACGACGACGGATACGTCTACTTCTCCGCCCGCGACGACGACGTGATCATCATGGCCGGCTACCGGATCGGCCCGTTCGAGATCGAGTCGGTGCTGGCCACCCACCCGGCGGTGACCGAGTGCGCCGTGATCGCGGTGCCGGACGAGATCCGCGGCGAGGTGCTGGAGGCGTTCGTCGTCCCGCGCGACCCCGCCGCCGTGCCGCCCGACCTGGCCCGCCAGCTCGTCGACCTGGTCAGGATGCGCTACGCGGCGCACGCCTACCCACGGGCCGTGCACGTCGTGTCGGAGCTGCCGAAGACGCCGAGCGGGAAGATCCAGCGCTTCGTCCTGCGGGCCCGCCGCCGCGACGAGCTGGCGGCGGCCGCCGCCACGACCGGCCGGACCAGCCCGGCCACCCAGGACGCGGACGCCGATGCGCCAGCTCGGTGAGACCAGCCCGCCGGTCCCGCCCGGCGGCCTGGCAGCGGCCGGCGAGCAGGCCGTCCCCGCCGCGCCCGCCCCTGCTGGCCAGGCCGGCGGTGGCCGCGACGAGTGCCTCGTCGTCGAGCAGGACGGCGACGTGCGCTGGCTGTGGCTGAACCGCCCGGACCGGCGCAACGCGCTCGACCCGGCACTCGGTGCGGCGCTGGCGGAGGCGGTGGCCGCTGCGGAGGCCGACCCTGGCACGGCGGTCGTGGTCATCGCCGGCCGGGGGCCGAGCTTCTGCGCCGGGGCCGACCTGCGCCACCTGCACGAGCTGGCCCAGGCCGGCCGCGACCCGCTGCCGTTCCTGAGCAGCCTGTCGGCGACGTTCAGCCGGATCGAGCGGCTGGCCAAGCCGGTGGTCGCCGCGGTGCACGGGCACGTGGTGGCCGGCGGGCTGGAGCTGGCCCTGGCCTGCGACGTCGTGGTCGCCCGCGCGGGCACGCTGATCGGCGACGGGCACGTCCGCAACAACCTGCTGCCGGCGGCGGGGTCGGCGGTGCGGCTGCCGCGCAAGGTGGGCGAGCCGCTGGCCACCTGGCTGCTGCTGACCGGCGAGCTGCTGCCGGCGGAGGCCTTCCTGGCCAGCGGGTTCGTACACGGCGTCGCCGATGGGCCGCAGTTCGCGGCCCTGCTCGCCGCGACCGTCGAGCGGTTGCGGGCCCATTCCGGGCCGGCCCACGCCCGGGTCAAGCAGCTGCTGGCGCTCGGCCGCTCCGGCCAGGCGCACGCGCTGGCCCGCGAGCTGTCCACGTTCGGCGTCCACTGGAACGACCCGCCGGCCGACACCGCCGGCGCGCTCGCCCGGTTCGTCGAGGGCCGGTCATGACCGGGACCGGGCAGCGCTACCACGGCCGGGTCGTCGCGGTGACCGGCGCCGCGCAGGGGCTGGGGCTGGCCATGGCCCGCCGGTTCGCGGCCGAGGGCGCCCGGGTGGCGCTCGCCGACGTCGACGGCGAGCGGCTGGCGGCGGCGTCCGCCGAGCTGCGCGGGTCGATGGCGGCGGCGGTCGACGTCACCAGCGCCGAGCAGGTGGACCGCTGGGTCGCGCTGGTGCGCGAGCGCCTCGGCCCCGTCGACGTGCTGGTGAACAACGCCGGCGTGATCCGCGACGGCCGCGTCGAGCAGCTCGACGACGCCCAGTGGGCCGCCGTCGTCGACGTGAGCCTGCGCGGCGCCTTCCACTGCACCCGCGCGGTGTTCGCCGGCATGAAGGAACGCGGCTACGGCCGGATCCTGTCGATGTCGTCGATGTCCTGGCGAGGGAACTTCGGCCAGGCCAACTACGCCGCCGCGAAGGCCGGGCTGATCGGCATGTCCCGGACGATCGCCCTGGAGGGCGCCGCCCACGGCATCACCGCCAACGTGATCGCCCCCGGCCTGATCGACACGCCGATGCTGGCCTCCATGAAGGCTCCGGTGCGGGAGAAGCTCGCTCGCCGGGTGCCGGTGGGCCGGGTCGGCCGGCCGGAGGAGATCGCCGAGGCCGCCGCCTTCCTCTGCTCCGAACAGGCCGGTTACGTCACCGGCGTCGTCCTCGACGTCGACGGCGGGATCGGCCTCGGCATCTCGCTACGCTAGGCCGCACCACCGGGCGCCGACGGCTCACCCGCCGGCGCGCCACCTGCGTGGGTACGGGCCTCGCCGCGTCCTTGTCGAATACGAAATCTGGTACTAGGGTACTTTTCCCAGTACCCAAGATCACCTTTTGATCCGCCGGCGAATGGCCCCCGGCCCGGCCCACGAAAGGTCGTCATGGGCATCTCGTTATCTCCCGCCGCGTTATCCGCCTCCTCATCCGCCGTTTCCGCCGCCGTCTCCTCGGTGATCAGGCGCGTCGCCGCCCGCCGGGCGGCCGCCGCCGGGGTCGCCGCGGCCCTGCTGCTCGCCGCCGGCTGCGGCGGCGGTGGCAGCCAGGGCGAGCCGGGGGCGCCGGCCCTCGACATCGGCCATCCGTCCGCCCCGAACAGCCTGGACCCGGCGAAGATCAACCCGGCGTTCAACTGGTACGTCAACCTCGCCTATGACCCGCTGATCTACCGCGCGCCCGACGGGGAGCTCGTCGGGCGGCTCGCCGAGTCCTGGCGCTACGTGGGCGAGGGCAACACGGCCTTCGAGATCACCCTGCGGCCGGGCGTGCTGTTCAGCGACGGCTCGCCGCTTTCGGCCGAGGTGCTGCGGGACAACATCGCCTACTTCCAGTCCGCCGCCGGCCCGGCCGCCGCCTACCTCGCCCCGGTCGAGACGGTCGAGGTGGTGGACGAGCGGACGGTGCGCCTCGGCCTGTCCGAGCCCAGCCCGCTGCTGCCCACGATCTTCACCCAGGACTACCTCGCCGGGGACCTGATCAGCGGCCCTGGCCTGGCCGACCCGGCCGGCCTCGCCACGGCGACGGCCGGCGCCGGGCCCTACGTCCTCGACCCGGCGCAGAGCGTGGCCAACGACCACTACACCTACGTCCCCAACCCGAACTACTGGGACAGGGCGTCGGTGCGCTACGGCAGGGTCACGATCAAGGTCCTGCCGAACCCGAACTCCGCGCTCGCCGCGCTGCGGACCGGGCAGGTCGACGTGATCCAGGGCGACTACACCACCGCATCGGCCGCCGAGTCCGCCGGCCTGCGGGTGACCTACACCCCGCAGGTGTTCCAGGGCCTCGCGCTCGCCGACCGCGGCGGTGAGCTGGTCCCCGCGCTCGGCGACGTGCGCGTCCGGCAGGCGCTGAACCACGCCGTCGACCGGCAACGGATCACCGAGGCGCTGTTCGGCCGCTACGGGACGGCGACCGAGCAGATCGTGCTCCCGGGGACCAGCGGCTACGTCGAGACGACCCGCTACCCGTACGACCCGGACCGGGCGCGGGCGCTGCTGGCCGAGGCCGGCTACGCCGACGGGTTCACGATGAAGGTCCTGACCACCTCGTTCGCGAACACCCACCTGGTACCCCAGGCGCTGGCCGCCGACCTCGAGCAGGTCGGCGTGACGCTGGAGCTGGTCAACCAGGCCGAGGCGACGAACTACCTGACCGACATGGCCAGCCGCGCCTACCCGGCCTACGGCATCGGGTACGGCACCCAGCCGGTCCACCTGATGGGGCCGGGGCTGTTCCTCCCGTCGGCCGCGCAGTTCAACCCGTTCGGCAGCGCCGACCCCGAGCTCGAGGCGCTCTACCAGCAGGCGGCGGCGCTGGACGACGCCAGCCGGGCCGAGGTCGACCAGGCGATCATCAGCCGGCTGGTCGAGCAGGCCTGGTTCCTCCCCGTGGTCTTCGTCCCGGTCTTCTTCTTCGCCAACGACGACGTGGCCGGCATCGAGCCGACCAACCACGAGCCCATCCCGAACCCGGTCCACTGGCGGCCCGCGGCCTGACCGGCGGCGGCCTCGGCCGTTTCCCCGGCAGCGGATGCCGGACCGGCCAGGAGGGAGGTACCAATGCTTCGCCTGGTGTTACGCCGCCTGGCCCTGTCGGTCCCGCTCGTCGGCGTGATCACCCTGCTCACGTTCCTGCTGCAGTCGGTGGCGCCCGGTGACACCGCGCGCACCCTGCTCGGTGTCAACTACACCCCGGCGGCGCACGAGGAGCTGCGCCACGAGCTCGGCCTGGACCGGCCGGTGCTGGTCCAGTACGGCGACTGGCTCACCGGGGCCCTCCGCGGCGACCTCGGCACCTCGCCGATCACCGGGCTGGACGTGGGCGCCGAGATCGGCAACCGGCTCGCCGTGACCCTGTCCCTGATCGTCGCGGCGACCGTCGTGGCCGCCCTGGCCGGGATCGCGCTGGGGGTGCTCAGCGCGGTCCGCCAGGGCTGGCTCGGCCGGGCGGTCGACGTGCTGTCGCTGGCCGGCCTGGGCCTGCCCAACTTCTGGCTCGGGCTCGTGCTGGTCAGCCTGTTCGCGGTGGCCCTGCCCCTGCTGCCGGCGACCGGCTACGTCCCGTTCACCGACTCCCCCGGCGGCTGGGCGCGCAGCCTCGTCCTGCCGGTCGCCACCCTGACCGTGGCGGCAGCCGCCGTGATCGCCGCCCAGACGAGGGACGCGATGCTCGCGGCGCTGCGGCAGGACTTCGTCGACACGTTCCGGGCGAACGGCGCGTCGAACCGGTCGGTGGTCGTCCGCCACGCGCTGCGCAACGCCGCCATCCCGGTGGTCACCGTCGTCGGCCTGGTCTTCGTCAGCCTGGTCAGCGGCACCGTCCTGGTCGAGGCGGTGTTCGCGATGCCTGGCCTCGGTGGGCTGGCGATCCAGGCGGCCACCCAGCACGACCTGCCGATGCTGCAGGGGGTGGCGCTGACGTTCACGCTCATCGTCGTCGTGGTCAACCTGCTGGTCGACCTGACGTACGGCTGGCTCGACCCGAAGGTGCGGGTGCGATGAGGGCGCCGGCCACGCTGGCCAGGTTCGCCGCGACGGCCCGGCGCCAGCCGGCGCCGGCAGTGGCGCTGGCCTTCCTCGTCCTGCTGGTCGCCGCCGTCGCGGCGGCCCCACTGCTCGCCCCGGCCGACCCGGTGGCGGTCGACCTCGACCACGTCCTGTCCGGCCCGAGCGCCGAGCACCTGCTCGGCGCCGACATGCTCGGCCGCGACGTGCTCAGCCGGCTGTTGCACGGCGGGCGGGCCAGCCTGCTGGGCGTCGCCCAGGCGGTGGCGACGATGGTGGTCATCGGCGTGCCGCTGGGCCTGGCGGCCGGGTTCGCCGGCGGCTGGCTCGACCGGGTGGTCACCGTGTTCACCGACGTGGTGCTGGCGATCCCGGTCGTGCTCACCCTGCTGGTCGTGCTGGCCGTGTTCGAGGCGAACCAGACGGCCGCGATGGTCGCGCTCGGGGTGCTCGGCACGCCGACGATGGCCCGGGTCGTGCGGTCGGTGGCGCTCACCGCCGCCCAGGAGCCCTGGGTCGCCGCCGCCCGGGTCACCGGGCTGCGGGCGGTCACCATCGTCGGCCGGCACCTGCTGCCCCGGGTCGCCGGGCCGGTGGTCGTGCAGGCCTCGCTGTTCGCCGGGGTCGCGCTCATCGCCGAGACCGGGCTGGGCTTCCTCGGCCTCGGCGCCCAGCCGCCGGCCCCGACCTGGGGCGGCATGGTCGCCGACGCGTCGTTCGTGATCGACCAGCAGCCCTGGCTGCTGGTCCCGAGCGGCGCCGCGATCGGGCTGACCGTCGTCGCGTTCGGGCTGGCCGGCGACCTGGTCCGGACCACGCTGACCACCCGGGGCACGGCCGGCGCCGCCCCCCGGGGCGCCCCCCCCGCCCCCGC
>JADGHD010000217.1 GCA_019689615.1 Frankia sp.
GGCCGGGAGGACGGTGCCTCCCGGCCCACTCGGTGCTACCCGCCGGCCGCGGGGACGGCCGACGATGCCGCGTTGGCCAGTACCCCATCGGCCGCGTTCCCGCCGGCCGCGGGACGGGCGGGGTCAGGGATTCCAGCGGTCGCCGGTGTCGCGGCCGGGGAAGTCCGGGTTCCCGCGTGCCCGGTCGGAGCGGGCGCCCGGCTCACCGGTGACGCCGCGCTGCTGCTCCTCGCCCGGCCGGCCGGCGTACTCCCGGTCGCGGCCGGTGACGCCGCGCTCGGCGCGGCCGCCCCGGTAGCCGGCGAGCGGTCCGTGCTCACCGCCGGTCCAGCCGGCGCCTCGCCGCTCCTGGTCGCGGGTCACCTTCATCCGGCGCAACGCCAGCAGGGTCAGCAGGATCGCCGAGACCAGGCCGAGGATCAGGCCGGCCCGGGCACCGGTCGCCAGGCCCGGTGCCCCGAAGTAGGTGCCGTAGAACCGGGGGAGGGACGCCCAGCGGATCGCGATCAGGACCAGCGAGGCGATCCCCAGGCCGAGCATGATCGCCGACATCCGGGAGTCGCTCATCCCCAGCGGCCGGCCGCGGCGTCCGGCCATCAGCCGGGCCGCGGCGAGCGCACCCGCGATGAGCATCAGCACGACCGGGAGCCAGGCCGTCGCGCCGGCGCTCCATGCGTTGACGCTGTCGGTGAAGGTCGTGAACTGGCCAGAGCTGTTCAAGCCCGTGTACCGAGCGCCGAACCATGGCAGGAAGCTGGAGATCAGGGCGAGTACGCCCGTCCCGACGATGGGGAGGTCATGGTCGGCCAGGCCGCGACCGCGGCCGGTAGCTGTGCTTTCCGCGTGTCCGCGGGTGCCCAAGTGCGCCATTGGCGACAACCTCGATTCTCCCGAGTCACCGCCGGGCGGCGGCCGCGGCCGAAGCACGGCCGCGCGCTGTGCCGGGGAACTCGTCTCGGAGGATGTGAAGGATCCGGCTGGACCGCCGCGCGGCGAGGCCGTCGGCGGCCACGCGCCGCGACCCGCCGCGTGGCTCGCCCGGGCCGGTGACACCGGCCGGTCACTTGGCGATAGCGCGGCGTAACGGCGCTACCGCACAACGTCCCCGGAGCGCTCCGGGCAAAACCAGGCCAGCCCGCGGGGCATCGGTCACCGGCCAGGGGCGCACGTGCCGGCCGGGCAGCACAGCCCCGGCCCGGCACGCCTTGGCCAGGGCGCTAGGCGCGGATCACCGCCAGCAGGTCGCCGACCTCGACGTTGTCGCCCGTGGACCGGACCAGCTCGACGACGGTGCCGCTGGCCGGGCTGGTGACGGCGGCCTCCATCTTCATGGCCTCGATGGTCGCCAGCTTCTGGCCCTTGTCGACCCTGTCGCCGACCGCGACCGCGAACGTGACGATGCCGGGCAGGCCGGCGCCGACGTGGCTGGGGTCGTCCGGGTCGGCCCGCCGGGCCGCCTGGGAGACCGCGGTGACCGACTCGTCCCGCACCCGCACCGGCCGCGGCTGGCCGTTGACCCGCAGGTACAGGGTGCGCATGCCGTCCCGGTCCGGCGCGCCAACCGTCTCCAGCTCGACGATGATCTCGACGCCCGGCTCCAGGAGCACGCTGACCGGCCCGCCGCCCGGGACCAGCCCGTAGAGGAAGGCCTCGGTCGGGATCACCGCGCTGTTGCCGTAGGTCTCGACGGCCTTCTGGTAGTCCTTCCACGGGCCGGGGAACAGCAGCCGCGACAGCACCGACCGGCGGTCCTCGCCGGCCAGGGCCGCCTTGTCGGCCGGGGCCAGCTCGGCGGCCGGCGGCGCCGGTCGGCGGCCGGCCAGCGCCCGCTCGCGGAACGGCTCGGGGAAGCCGGCCGGCGGGGTGCCGAGCTCCCCGGCGAGGTAGCCGAGCACGCTCGCCGGCAGGTCGAACCGCTCCGGCTCGGCCCGCAGCACTTCCGGGTCGATGTTGCCGCTGGCGATGAACAGCGCCAGGTCACCGACGACCTTGCTGGTCGGCGTCACCTTGATCGGCTTGCCGAGCAGCTCGTTCGCGATCGCGTAGCACTCGGTGACCTCGGCCCACCGCTCGCCCAGGCCGAGCGCGATCGCCTGCTGCCGCAGGTTGGTCAGCTGGCCACCCGGGATCTCGTGCCGGTAGACCGCGCCCGTCGGGGCCCGCAGGCCGGCCTCGAACGGGGCGTACAGGTCGCGGACCGCCTCCCAGTAGCCCTCCATCGCCGACAGCGCCGACAGCTTGATCCCGGTCTGGCGCTCGGTGTGGTCGGTCGCCGCGACCAGCGCGGACATGTTCGGCTGGCTGGTGCCGCCGGACATCGGGGCGGCCGCCGCGTCCACCGCGTCGACCCCGGCGGCCACCGCCGCCAGCAGCGTCGCCAGCTGGCCGCCGGCCGTGTCGTGGGTGTGCAGGTGGACGGGGGCGTCGAAGCGCTCCCGCAGCGCGGTGACCAGCCGGCGCGCGGCCTGTGGGCGCAGCAGGCCGGCCATGTCCTTGATCGCCAGCACGTGCGAGCCGGCCTCGACCAGCCTCTCGGCCAGCCGGAGGTAGTAGTCGAGGGTGTAGATCTTCTCGCCCGGGTCGCTGAGGTCGCCGGTGTAGCACAGCGTGCCCTCGGCGATCGCCCCGTTCTCCAGCACCGCCTCGATCGCCGGGCGCATCTGCTCGATGTCGTTGAGCGCGTCGAAGACCCGGAAGATGTCCAGGCCGGTGGCCACCGCCTCGGCGACGAACGCCCGCACCACGTCGTCCGGGTAGGGGGTGTAGCCGACCGCGTTGCGCCCCCGCAGCAGCATCTGCAGGCAGAGGTTGGGCACCGCGCCCCGTAGCTCCGCCAGCCGCTCCCACGGGTCCTCGGCCAGGAAGCGCAGCGCGACGTCGTACGTCGCCCCGCCCCAGCACTCCAGGCTGAGCAGGTTCGGCGTGAGCCGGGCGAACGCCGGCGCGGCGCCCAGGATGTCGAAGGTGCGCAGCCGGGTCGCCAGCAGCGACTGGTGGGCGTCGCGCAGCGTGGTGTCGGTGACGGCCAGGTCGGTGCGGGCCCGCAGCCGCCGAGCCCACTCCGCCGGGCCGACCTCCAGCAGCAGCTGGCGCGAGCCGGCCGGCGGGGCCTCGCTGGTGTCCAGCGGCGGCAGCAGCCGGCGCGGGTCGGTGAACGCCACCGGCGGGCGGCGCAGGCCGTTCACGGTCGACTGGGCGAGCCGGTTGAGCATCCGGCTGGTCTGGTCGGTGCCGCCGTCTGCGGCCAGCAGCCACGGCCGCTCGTCGATGAACGACGTGGTCACGCCGCCGGCCACGAAGTCGGGGTCGGCCAGCAGCCGCTGCAGGAACTCGATGTTCGTCCGCACGCCGCGGATGCGGAACTCGCGCAGCGCCCGGCGGGCCCGCCGGGATGCCTTCTCCAGCGAGCTGCCCCGGCAGGTCAGCTTGACCAGCAGCGAGTCGAAGAACGGCAGTACGGTCGCGCCGGCGTAGGTCGCGCCGTCGAGCCGGACCCCCGGGCCGCCCGGCGACTGGTAGTAGGTGATCGTGCCGGTGTCCGGGCGGAAGCCCTGGGTCGGGTCCTCGGTCGTGACCCGGCACTGGATGGCGACGCCCCGCAGGCTGATCGCCTCCTGCCGCAGGTTGAGGTCCGCCAGCGTCTCGCCGGCGGCGATCCGCAGCTGGGCGGCGACCAGGTCGACGCCGGTGACCTCCTCGGTCACCGTGTGCTCCACCTGGATCCGCGGGTTCATCTCCATGAACGTGACCTGGCCATCGGCGCCGACCAGGAACTCCACGGTGCCGGCGTTGACGTAGCCGACGTGCCGGGCGAACCGCACCGCCGCGGCGCACAGCGCGTCCCGCACCGCCGGGTCCAGCCGCGGCGCCGGGGCGATCTCGACGACCTTCTGGTGGCGGCGCTGCACCGAGCAGTCCCGCTCGTACAGGTGGACGACCTCGCCGGTGGCGTCGCCCAGCACCTGCACCTCGATGTGCCGCGGCCGGTCGACGGCCTGCTCGAGGAAGACCGTGCCGTCGCCGAAGGCAGCCGCCGCCTCCCGCACCGCCGAGGCCACCGCGTCCGCCAGGTCCGCTGGCCGCTCCACCCGGCGCAGCCCGCGCCCGCCGCCGCCCGCCGCCGCCTTCACGAACAGCGGGAAGCCGACCTCCTCGGCCGCGGCCGCCGCGTCGGCGCCGTCCGGCAGCGGCGCGGACGCGCGCAGCACCGGCAGCCCGGCGGCGATCGCGGCCTCCCGGGCGGCCACCTTGTCGCCGGTCAGCCGCAGCACGGACGGCGGCGGGCCGACGAACGTGATCCCGGCCGCCGCGCAGGCCTCCGCCAGCGCCGCCGACTCCGACAGGAAGCCGTAGCCGGGGTGCAGCGCGTCCGCCTCGGCGTGCTTGGCGACCCGCAGCAGCTCCTCGATGTCCAGGTAGCCGCGGACCGGATGGCCGGGCTCGCCCAGCTCGTACGCCTCGTGCGCCTTCGTCCGGTGCAGCGCGGCGACGTCCTCCGGGGTGTAGACGGCGACGGTGCGCAGCCCGAGCTCCTGGGCCGCCCGGAACACCCGTACGGCGATCTCGCTCCGGTTGGCTACCAGCACCTTGCGCACGGCGTACCTCCAGCGGGCGGGATGTCTGGGCAGGCAGCGGCGCAGGAACGCAGGGCACGACAGGGCGCCCACCAGGCGCCCACGGCGGCGCGCCGGTCTCCGCCGTGGGCCGGTTTCGGCTCAGGCGCCAATTGTGATTCCCGGCAGGGTCCGGTGCCAGACCGTTGACCGCCTCGCGGGCGTTAGGTTCCGCACGCTCCCGCCGCTTCTGGCCGGCCCCGCCGTGGCCACGGCACGCGGCGCCGGCCGGCGGTCACGGCGTGTAGATGATCTCCCAGAGCCGGGCGGTGGTGTCGGTGCTGGTGGTCGCCAACAGCAGGCCGTAGGGGGCGAAGGCGCAGCTCATCACCGTGCCGCTGTGCCCGGACAGGGTCGCCACCTCGGCGCCGGTGCGCACGTCCCACAGCCGGGCGACGTCGTCCGTGCTCGCCGTGGCCAGCAGCTGGCCGTCCGGGGAGAAGGCGCAGCTCTGCGCCGAGCCGCCGAGCGTCATGGTGGTCGTGCCGGTGGGCACGTCGGTCACCCGGGTGCCGTCGTTGCTGGTGGTGGCGAGCAGCAGGCCGTCGGGGGAGAACGCGCAGCCGTTGGCGAAGTTCGTGTGCCCGGCCAGCGTCATGATCGTCTCGCCGAGGTTGACGTCCCACAGCAGGATCGACTCGGCGCCCGCGGTCACCAGCAGCCGGCCGTCCGGGGAGAACGCGCAGCCGTACACCGAGCCGCGGTGGCCGCTGAGCGTCGCGATCGCCTTGCCGGTCGAGACGCCCCACAGCTTGACCGTCCGGTCCGTGCTGGTGGTGGCGAGCAGGTGGCCGTCAGGGGAGAACGCGCAGCCGTAGACCGGGCCCTTGTGGCCGGAGAAGACCATCGTCTCCTCGCCCGTGCGGACGTTCCAGACCCGGGTGGTCTTGTCGCTGGCGGTGACGGCGAGGAGCTGGCCGTCCGGGGAGAACGTGCAGCTGTTCGGGACCGAGTTCTTGCGGCCCGGCGCGGGCAGCTCGTCGGCCGCCCGCCCGGTGGAGACGTCCCACAGCTGGATGCCGTCCTTGCTGGTGGTCGCCAGCAGCCGGCCGTCTGGGGAGAACGCGCAGCTGGTGACGTCGCGCTCGTGGCCGGTCAGGGTCGCCCGCAGGGTCACCTCGACGTGGCGGGACGGGCGGCGGACCGTGCCGCTGCCGGAGCCGCGCAGGTCGGCGTTGCCGGGGGTGGTGCCGCGCTGGCCGCCGAGCGGGACCGGGGAGGTCGGGATCGTCGTCGCCAGCCAGTCGTGCTCGGTGATCGACGCGCCCGGGCGCGCGTGGATGTGCAGCAGGCTGCCCGGCGCCTCGGCGGCCAGGTCGAACAGCGAGCCGTCGGTCAGCCGGACGCGGGCCAGGACGGTGCCCGCCTCGAACCGGGCGCCCGGCTCCTGCAGCCAGCGGACCATCGTCGCCGACCCGCCCGGGATGTCCCAGCGGGCCGGCTGCACCACCGGGCTCGGCCGGGCGGCCGTCGTCCGGCGGGTGGACACCGACGCCGCCCAGGCCGCCGCGCCGCGCACCACGGCCAGCTCCGGCTCCGGCGGGATGTAGACCTGCTGGGGCGGCCAGTCGGTGCCGACCCCGAGCCGGCCCTCGAGGATGTCCGCGATGATCGGCATCCGGGCGCCGCCGCCGACCGCGAGCACCCCGCCGAGCTTCTCCTGCGGCGTCCCGGCGGCGTCCAGCAGGTGCTGGCAGCAGGCCATCGTGCGGGCCAGCGTCGGCGAGGCGAGCTGGCCGAACCGCTCCCGGTCGATGCCGACCAGCAGGCCGGCGGGGCCGAACACGTCCTCGACCGCGGACACCTCGGTGAGCTGGTGCTTGAGCGCCCTGGCGAAGTCGATCAGCTCGTGGCGGGTCCGCCTGGCCGCGGTCTGGAAGACCTCGCCCTGGCCGGGCGGGTTGAGCAGCGGCTCGAGGCCCGGCCCGTACTGGCCGAGGATCTCGTCGAACAGGAGCTGGTCGAGGTCGCGGCCGCCGCAGTCGAACAGCGAGGAGTGGCCGAGCATCTCGTGCTTGCCCGACGGCCCGTAGGCGATCAGCGCGGCGTCGAACGTGCCGCCGCCGAAGTCGTAGACCAGCAGCAGGTCGCCCGGCTGCGGGCGGTTCGCCCCGCCCAGTGGCGCCCACGCCGCGGCCACCGGCTCGGCGAGCAGGTCGACGTCGATGAACCCGGCGGCCTCGGCCGCGCTGATCATGAGCCGGCGCAGCGGGCCGGCCGGGTCGTAGCCGGCCGGGATCGTCACGACGGCCCGGGCCAGCCGGCCGTCGAGGATCGTCTCGGCCTCCGCCTTGAGCGCGGAGATCATCGCGGTGACCAGCTGCGCCGGTGGGTAGGTGCGGCCGTCCAGGGAGACCCCGGTCTCGCGGCGGAGGTCGCGCTTGACCTCGCCGCGGTAGGCCGCCGGCCAGATCCGCTTGCGGCGCTCCGCGAGGGTTCCGACGATCAGCGTGTCGCCGTCGGCGAACACCGAGGCAGGCCAGGTGGCCGAGCCACTGGCCGGCTCTCGCACCGTCTCCACCTGCCCGTCGACGACGAGCGCCGCGGACGCGCGGAAGGTGCCGTAGTCGATCGCGAGGATCGGCTCACCCACCGCACCCTCCGTCTTCGGTCGTCGGGCGGTACACGCGCCGAGCTCACGCCCGTTGTCGGGGCGTGGCTTGCGGCCGAACCCAGGCCCGTGTCCTGCCGGTACGTCCATCGCAACCGGCCCCCGCGTGGGGCGCCGGCTGCGTCTGGGAGTTGTCCCCTGTTGTCGCTGGCCGGCAGCATCGCCAGCAGTCGACTTGTCCGACCGATCGTACTGACGTCCGTTGGCGCCCCTTCGTCCGGGTTGGCCCGTCGGCCGTTGTGGCCGGTGCGGGTCGGTTGATCGTCCACAGATCGGCGGTGCGGGCAGGCGCCAACGGGCGCACGGCGGGCATAACGGAGACGGGCAGACGACAACCCGACGAGCAACCTCTCGCGAACGCGGCCAGCGGACGCACGCTGAACCGGAACGCCAGGCCCAACGCCCGGTCTCCCGAGCCCCGCAGGTGGGCGGTCCCGCCAGGCGCGGGCCGGCGCCGGCCTGGCGCTCCAGCAGCGGCGCGCGAGCGCGGAAGGAGGCCCTGATGACCAGTGCGACCCTCCCCGCCGCGGTGGGGACCGCGGCCACATCGCCGGCCGCGCCGGCCGGGCGCGCCCTGGCCAGCGTCGGCTGGCCGGGCCGGGCGGTCATGCCCCCGCCGCCGG
>JADGHD010000218.1 GCA_019689615.1 Frankia sp.
CGGTCGCGCCGCGGCCGGTGGTCTCGGGCCTGACGTCGGCAGGGGTGGACCGGTTGGCCGCGCTGGCGTGACCGGGCGGGGTGGTGCCGCGGCGGGCGCGCTCGGCCAGGCTGCGGCGGGGACTGGTGAAGGCGGTCGTCGGCGGGGCGTCGACCGGCTCCGCGAAGCCGGCGGGCGGCGGCTGCGGGCGGGCGGCGCGGCGCCGGCCGGGCACGGACGCCGGGCCGGCGTCCGCCGGCGGGCCAACCGGCGGCTCCTGAGCACCGCTCACCGCGGACGACCTTTCGCTGGTGTACCCGCGCGCGGGCGCGGGCCGCCCAGGCATGACGACGACCGCCACCGGGCACCGGGCGAGGCGAACCCGCGGGCCAGGTGCCGGTCACCCGGCCATGGGGGCCACCCAGTCCTTCGACCGCTGCCTGCGGTCACGGCGCCTGGGATCATGACCTGGGATCATCCGGGCGAAGATGACGAGTCCGGTCGGACTTACCTGCGTCCAATTGGCACTTTACCTGCGCAACCGGACCGGCCCGCCGGTCAAGCGACATCTGCCGCGCGACCGGCGGGCCGGCCGGGAGAGGGGTCAGGTCAGCGCCGACCGCTGAGCGAGGCGCGCAGGTACTCGCGGTTGAGCCGGGCGATGCTCGCCTGCGGGATGCCCTTCGGGCAGGCGTTGGTGCACTCGCCGGTGTTGGTGCAGCCGCCGAAGCCCTCGAGGTCCATCGCCTCGACCATGCGCAGCACCCGGGTCTCGCGCTCCGGCTGGCCCTGCGGGAGCACGTTGAGGTGCGAGACCTTGGCCGAGACGAACAGCATCGACGAGCCGTTCGGGCAGGCGGCCACGCAGGCGCCGCAGCCGATGCACTCGGCGTTCTCGAACGCCAGGTCCGCGTCCGGCTTCGGTACCAGCTGCGAGTGCGCCTCGGGCGCGCTACCGGTGGCCACGCTGATGTAGCCGCCGGACTGGATGATCCGGTCGAACGCGGTCCGGTCGACGACCAGGTCCTTGATGATCGGGAACGCGGCCGACCGCCACGGCTCCACCACGATGACGTCCCCGTCGGAGAACGTCCGCATGTGCAGCTGGCAGGTGGTCGTGAGGGTCTGCGGGCCGTGCGGCATGCCGTTGATGACCATCCCGCAGGAACCGCAGATGCCTTCCCGGCAGTCGTGGTCGAACGCGACCGGCGCCTCGCCGTTCAGGATGAGCCGCTCGTTGAGGACGTCGAGCATCTCCAGGAACGACATGTCCGGGTTGACGTCGTCCATCTGGTAGTCGACCAGCTTGCCCGACTCGTCCGGCCCGCTCTGTCGCCAGATGCGCAGGGTGACTTTCATGCGTAGCTCCGCTGGGCGAGGTGCACTTCTTCGAACTTCAGCTGTTCCCGGTGCAGCACCGGCGGGCTGCCCACGCCGGTGAACTCCCAGGCGGCCGCGTAGGCGAAGTTCTCGTCGTCGCGCAGCGCCTCGCCGTCCGGGGTCTGGCTCTCCTCACGGAAGTGCCCACCGCAGGACTCGGCCCGGTGCAGAGCGTCGAGGCACAGCAACTCGGCGAACTCGAGGAAGTCCGAGATACGGTTGGCCTTCTCCAGCGACTGGTTGAGCTCGGCGCCGGTGCCCGGGACCTTGACCCGCTGCCAGAACTCCTCGCGCAGCTCGGGAATCCGGGCCAGCGCCTTGCGCAGGCCGGCCTCGTTGCGGGCCATGCCGCAGTAGTCCCAGAGCAGCTGGCCGAGCTCACGGTGGAACGAGTCGGGAGTCCGGTCGCCGTTCACCGCGAGCAGCCGCTCGAGCCGCTCGGTGCTGCGGTCGTAGGCCTCGCGGGCCTCGGGCGAGTCCACGTCGGCCGGGACGAGCTTCGCCTGCGCCAGGTAGTTGCCGATCACGGGCGGCAGGACGAAGTAGCCGTCCGCCAGGCCCTGCATGAGGGCGGACGCGCCGAGCCGGTTCGCACCGTGGTCGGAGAAGTTGGCCTCGCCGATCACGAACAGGCCGGGAACCGTGCTCTGCAGGTCGTAGTCGACCCACAGCCCGCCCATCGTGTAGTGGATCGCCGGGTAGATCCGCATCGGGACCTTGTACGGATTCTCACCGGTGATCCGCTCGTACATCTCGAAAAGGTTGCCGTACTTCTCGCGGACCTTGTCCTCGCCCATGCGCCGGATGGCGTCGGCGAAGTCCAGGTAGACGCCGAGGCCGCCGGGGCCGACCCCGCGCCCCTCGTCGCAGACATTCTTCGCGGCCCGCGAGGCGATGTCGCGCGGGACGAGGTTGCCGAACGACGGGTAGATCCGCTCGAGGTAATAGTCCCGCTCGTGCTCGGGGATCTGGTCCGGGGGCCTGGTGTCGCCGGCCTTCTTCGGCACCCAGATCCGGCCGTCGTTGCGCAGCGACTCGCTCATCAGGGTGAGCTTGGACTGGTGGTCGCCGGACCGCGGGATACAGGTCGGGTGGATCTGGGTGTAGCACGGGTTGGCCATGTAGGCACCGCGCTTGCAGGCCCGCCAGATCGCGCTCGCGTTGGAGTTCTTGGCGTTCGTCGACAGGTAGAACACGTTGCCGTAGCCGCCGGTGGCGAGCACCACGGCGTCGGCCATGTAGGTCGACACCTTGCCGGTGACCAGATCACGGGCGATGATGCCGCGAGCCCGGCCGTCAATGACGATCAGGTCGAGCATCTCGGTGCGCGGGTGCATCTCGACATTGCCCGCGTCGATCTGCCGGGACAGCGCCTGATATGCACCGAGCAGCAGCTGCTGGCCCGTCTGCCCGCGCGCGTAGAACGTGCGCTGAACCTGGACGCCACCGAACGAGCGGGTGTCCAGCAGGCCGGAGTACTCCCGGGCGAACGGCACACCCTGGGCGACGCACTGGTCGATGATCTGGACCGACACCTCGGCGAGCCGGTGCACGTTCGACTCGCGGGCGCGGAAGTCGCCACCCTTGATCGTGTCGTAGAACAGCCGGCGGACCGAGTCGCCGTCGTTGCGGTAGTTCTTCGCCGCGTTGATGCCGCCCTGGGCGGCGATCGAGTGGGCGCGCCGGGGAGAGTCCTGGTAGCAGAACTGGATGACCTTGTAGCCCTGCTCGCCCAGGGTCGCGCCGGCCGACGCGCCGGCCAGGCCGGTGCCCACGACGATGATCCTGTGCTTGCGCCGGTTCGCCGGGTTCACCAGCTTCGCGGCGAACTTGCGCCGGGTCCACCGGGTCTCGATCGGGCCGTCCGGCGCGGCCCGATCGACCAGGTCCTCGCCGACGGTGTAGCCGATCGGCGCGGTGCCCGCGCCGTTGGTGATGATTTCAGACATTTCAGTCCACCAGTCCGGACATGACGCCGATCGGGGTGGCCAGGAAACCCACCGAGATGATCAGGGCAAGGGTTCCGGCGACCGCCTTGTAGACCCGCGCCCGTGTGGCGCTCGACACAGCGCCGAGCGTGCGGGCGGCGCTC
Organism: Frankia sp.; assembly: GCA_019689615.1. Lineage (GTDB taxonomy): Bacteria > Actinomycetota > Actinomycetes > Frankiales > Frankiaceae > Pseudofrankia. Next base: position 3,452 of record JADGHD010000218.1, read on the forward strand.
CAGAACCCGTGCGCGATGTGCAGGCACAGCGCGAGCATCGCGACGATGTAGGCAAGCGCGATGTACCAGTGCTGGAAGTCGGCGACCACATTGTCGTAGACGGCCCCCTCGACCCCGTTCGGGTTCGCCACCAGAGCCGTCAGGTCCAGCAGGTGGTAGATGATGAACAGTGCAAGGATGATCCCACCGAACCGCATGGTGTTGGTGGCATAGCTCGCGGTGGGGCGCAGCCGGTGGGCATAGCCCTTCGGGCGTGCGCTCAGGTCCCGCCTGCTGAGCTGGTAGGCGCTCACGATGTGAAGAACGACACATACCACCAGCAGGGCCCGCGAGATCCACAGGAACCACGCGTTGTGCAGGACCGGGGTGCCCACGGTGCGCAGCCAGTGGGCGTACTCGTCGAACTCCTCCCGACCGAAGAAGATCTTCAGGTTGCCCAGCATGTGGGCGATGAGGAAGAGCAGCATGGCCAGGCCCGTGACGGCCATCACTGCCTTCTTGCCGATGGTCGACCGCCAGAGGGCCAGCACCCGGGAGGTGCTCCCGACCCGCGTCGCCGGAGTTGCTACTGCCACGCCCGGAAGGTACGGGGCGAGTTACCGCACGGTCCAAGACATGAAAGTGCTCGTCTCAATAGATGACGACTATCGTCAGGACTGTGCAGCTGCATCAGCTCGCCTATTTCGTCGCCGTGGCGGAGAGCAGGCACTTCACGCGAGCGGCCGCCAGGGTCCATGTGGCCCAGCCGTCACTGTCCGCACAGATCCGGGCACTCGAGGACGAGCTGGGGACTCCGCTGTTCAACCGGGCCCGGGGGAACATCACACTGACGGCGGCCGGTGAGGCCCTGCTGCCGCTGGCCCGGCGGATCCTCGCGGACACCGACGCGGCCCGCCGGGAGATCCAGGAGCTGACCCAGCTCCGCCGCGGCCGGGTGCGCGTCGGCGCCACCCCGAGCGTGTGCACCGGCATGCTGCCCGAGGTGCTGCGGCTGTTCCGGCAGCGCTACCCCGGCATCCAGCTGCTGGTCGAGGAGGGCGGCTCGCGCGACCTGGTCGGCCAGCTCGCCGTGGGCGCGCTCGACCTGGCCCTGATCATCCTGCCGCTGCAGGGCAACGACCCGGCGCTGACCACGATGCCGCTGCTGCGCGAGGACCTCGTGGTCATCTCCTCCGAGGACGGCCCGCCGCCGGTGCGCGGCCCCCAGATGGCGGTGGAGGACCTCAACGGCCGGCCGCTGGTGATGTTCCGGCGGGGCTACGACCTGCGGGACGTGACGGTCGGCGCCTGCCGCGCGGCGGGCTTCGAGCCGACGTTCGCCGTCGAGGGCGGCGAGATGGACGCCGTGTGCGGGTTCGTGATGGCGGGGCTGGGCATCGCGGTGATCCCCAGCATGGTCGCGTTCCGCCAGCCGCTGCGGACCACCCCGTTCGCCCCGCCGGGGCTGCACCGCACGATCGGCCTGGCCCACCGCCGGGACGTCGAGCCGCCCCGGGCCGCCCGGGTGCTGCGGGACACCCTGGTCGACTTCGTCGCCGACGCCGCGGCCGCGGACATGCTCCCGCCGGGCGTCCACCCGGCCCCGGGCTTTCGCCGCCGGACCCGCGGCTCCGCCGGCACCGTCAGCGACACCGGCCAGGAGGACGAGGCCGACCCTCCCGGAGCGGCCGACGGCCTCCACCCGCCCGCGGGCGGCCCCGGCGGCGCGGCGGGCGACCTCTTTCCCATCACGACATCTCCAGTGGCCAGGACACGTCCACTGGCCACGGCGGATGCGACGGGTGCCCGCGACGGCTGGGCACCCGGCCCGGCCACCGGCGGGCTGCCCGTCGAGGTGTCGGCCCGGCGGTGAGCAGCGGCCCGCCCGCGCCGGTGGCCGCGGCCGCTGCCCGGGGCCGCCCGCGCGTGCGGCCTGCCCTGGCGTGGAAGACTCGCCCCATGCGCGCGGTGGTGCAGACCGTCGGGCGAGCGGCGGTGACGGTGGACGGCGAGTGCGTCGGGTCGGTCGCCGAGGGCCTGCTCGTCTATGTGGGCGCCACCCATACCGACACCCCGCTGACCGCCGAGCGGCTCGCCCGCAAGGTGTTCGAGCTGCGGATCCTCGACGGTGACGCGTCCGCAGCCGACGCCGGCGCGCCGCTGCTGGTGGTCAGCCAGTTCACGCTGTACGCCGACACCAGCCGGGGCCGCCGGCCGTCCTACACCAGGGCGGCGCCGGCCGACGTCGCAGAGCCGCTGGTGAACGCCTTCATCAAGGCGCTGCTGGCCCGCGGCGCCGTCGTCGAGACCGGTCGGTTCCGCACGCACATGCTGGTCGAGAGCATCAACGTCGGCCCGCGCACGATCCTGCTCGAGGTCGACTAGGGTCGACTAGGGCCCAGCGCGCGCCCAGGGCCGCGGCGGCGGCTGGCGAACGCGCTGCCGGCCGGCGGACGCCTGGCACCGGGCGGCGGCGCGCCCTACCGCGGCCCGCCGCGGACCACCGGCATCAGGACGTAGCGGAAGCCGCCGTCGTCCTTGCCGGTGACGATCGCCGGTGAGCTGGCCGCCTCGCCCGGGTCGGCGGACGCGAAGCCGATCGTCACCTCATCGCCCTCGATCGCGCCCAGGCCGTCGAGCAGGAAGGTCGGGTTGTACCAGACGACCAGGTCCGGGCCGTCGTACTCGACCTGCACCGAGTCCGTCGCCGACGCCAGCTCGCCGCCGTCGGTCTCGCCGTTCCACCCGGCCGCCGCGGTGGCGCTGGCCGGCGCGCCGACGTCCGCGACCACCCGGCCGCCGCCGAACGTCAGCCGGATCGGGGTCGACCGGCCGCCGACCACCGCCACCCGCCGGATGGCCGCGGCGAACGGGGCGACCTGGGTGGTCGCCGTCAGCGGCACCGAGTCAGGGAACAGCCGGCGGTAGCGCGGGAAGGTGCCCTCCACCAGCCGGACGACGACCCGGCGGTTGCCGGTGGACAGCCCGAACTGCGTCCCGCCGTCGCCGTCGTCGCTGGCGCCGAGGCCGAGCGACACCCGGGAGGCGGCGGTCGGGATCCGGGCCAGCTCGGCGAGCAGCCGGGCCGGCACGTGGGCGACCGCCTCCGGGGCGCGCACCGAGGGCTGCCAGGGGATCGTGCGGGACGCCAGCCGGTAGCGGTCGGTGGCGACCAGCGTGAGCCCGTGGCTGGCGAACTCCAGCCGCAGCGCGGTCAGCACCGGGAAGGTCTCGTCCCTGGCGGCGGCCGGCACGACCTGGCCCACCGCGGCGCTGAACCCCAGCGTGTCGACCTCGCCCAGCGGCGGCGGGAAGGCCGGCAGGGCCGGGTAGTCGTCGAGCGGCAGGGTCGGCACCCGGTAGTGGGCGCTGCCGGCGCGCACGGTCAGCCAGCCCTCGTCGACGGTGAGCCGCACCGACTCGTCGGGCAGGCTGCGCACGATCTCCGCGACCAGCCGCCCGGGCAGCAGCACCCGGCCGGGCACAACCGCCGGGGCGTCGACGGTGGCCGTCACCGCCGCCTGGTAGTCGTACGCGGACAGGGTCACCCGCTCGGCCGCCGCGTCCAGCAGCAGGCCCGCCGCCACCGGCGAGCCCGGCACCGGACGTACGGGCAGGTGGCGCGCCACCCAGCCGGCCGCGTCCGCCAGCTCCGCCCGCGGCAGCGTGACCTTCATGGTCTGGCCATCCGGCCCCGCCACGGCGGCGGCGCGCAGTCCGGCAGCGGGCGGGGCAGGGCCGCGCCAGCCGGAGACACCGCGCCGGCCCGAGACACCGCGCCAGCCACACGCACCGTGCCGGCCAGACACTCCGTGCCTGCCAGACACGCCGTGCCAGCCGAAGACACGGATGCGGGCGCGCCGACCGTCATCCTGACCGTCATGGTTGGATTGTGCCGCGTGACGGCCCGAGTTCCGGGAATATCGCCACGCGTCGGCGGGCCGTCCGTGTCGACTTGCCCGCGTCGCCGGGTTACCGGGCCACGGCATCCGGTCACCGAGGCTCCCGCCGGAGCGGACGGGAACGGCGGCGCGCCCCCGGCGGCACAACGCGCCGACCCCGAAGGCCTCTACCAGAGATCTCCCGTCAGCCAACCCACGCCCATGCGGGGTGGACGAAGTGGCACAGAGACAACGAACAGCCACCAGATCGACCAGAGGTTCGCCATGCTGGACAGGTGAGGTCACGTCCCGCGCACCTGTCCCGGCTCCGCGGACGCACGCAGCCCGCCTCCGCCTCCGCTCCGACGCCCGCCGGCACGCCATCACCGGACCGAACCGGCGCCGGCGCCGCCCGCCCGGCCGGGCGGCCGGCGCGCACGCCTGACCCGCGGCGCTGGCCCCGGTGGGCACGCCGGTCCCGCCCGCGCGACTGGCCGGTCCCCCGGTCGCTTAAACACAACAGCCGCTGCCGAC
>JADGHD010000219.1 GCA_019689615.1 Frankia sp.
GCCCGGGCGGCCTTCCCGTCATGGCCGCCCCGGCCGCGCGCCGGGTGAGGAGGAGGGCCGGGTGAGCGAGGAGTTCGGCAGCGGGCTCCCGGGCAAGGCGGCGGTGGTCACCGGCGCGGGCGCGGGCATCGGGCAGGCGATTGCCCTGGGCCTGGCCGCCGCCGGCGTCCGGGTGGGCCTGCTCGAGATCGACCCCGACCGGGCGGCGGCCACCGTCGAGCTCGCGGCGAAGGACGGCGGCACCGCGCTCGCGCTGCCCGTCGACGTCACCGACACCGCGGCGCTGCGCCAGGCGATCGCCACCGCGCACGACACGTTCGGCCGGCTCGACATCCTGGTCAACAACGCCGGCGGCACGCGGCCGACCCGCTTCCTCGACCAGAGCGAGCGCAGCTGGCGCCGCCACATCGACCTGAACCTGGTCAGCATGATCGCCGCGACCTCCCTGGCCGCGCCGCTGATCGCCGAGGGCGGTAGCGGCTCGATCATCAACGTCACCAGCATCGAGGCGCTGCGCGCGGCGCCGATGTACGCGGTGTACGCCGCGTGCAAGGCCGGCATGGTCAACTTCACCCGCACGATGGCGGTCGAGCTGGCCGAGCTGGGCATCCGGGTGAACGCGCTCGCCCCCGACATCACCGCGACCGCCGGGATCCGCGGGATCCTGCGCGGCGCGGTGGACCCGGACGCGCTGCCGCCGCCCAGCCCAGAGCAGGCCGAGGGCGTGCGCCGTTACGTCCCGCTCGGCCGGGAGGGGGTCGCCAGCGAGCTGGCCGACGCGGCGGTCTTCCTCTGCTCCGACCACGCCCGCTACATCACCGGCGTCACCCTCAACGTCGACGGCGGGACCTGGGCGTCCGGCGGCTGGCTGCGCGACGGGGACGGCTGGTCGCTCTACCCGGCCGCCCCGGGCCCCGCGGGGGCGGGCGGGTAGCGCGAGCCGCCCGTCACGGCGCGGCCGGGCCGTCCAGGCGCAGGGCCGGGGCCTGCAGGGTCTGGCCGCCGTCGATGACGTAGACGCCGCCGGTCAGGTAGCTGCCCGCGCGTGAGGCCAGCAGCAGGGCGAGGCCCCGGATCTCCCGCGGGTCGCCGATCCGGCGCATCGCCGTCATGGAGCTCCACATCTCCTCGGCCGCCCGGTCCATCGGGCCCTCGCCGCCGATCGACGTGCGGAACGGCCCCGGCGCGATCGCGTTCACCCGCACCCCCCAGCGGGCGAGATCGATCGCCGCCTGGTGGGTCAGGTTGACCACGGCCGCCTTGGCGGCGACGTAGGAGTACGGGACGAGCGGGTCGACCCGAAGACCGGCGGTGGAGGCGGTCAGCACGATGCTGCCGCTCCCCCGCGGCTTCATGTGCCTCGCCGCCGCGCGGATCGTGTGGAGGACGCCGTTGAGGTTGACGTCCAGCAGCGTGGCCCAGCCGCCGAGGTCGAAGTTCTCCAGGTAGCCGGCCGGCTCGCCGGGGCCCTTGCCGAGCGCGATGCCGGCGTTGGCGAACACCGCGTCCAGCCGGCCGGTCCTGGCGACGACGTCGTCGAAGACCGCGTCGACGGCGTCGGCCTGGCGGACGTCGAGTGTCACGCACTCGATCGAGCCGCCGGCCTCCGCCGCCTCGGCGAGCTCCTTGCCGGCCCGCTCCAGCCGGCGCTCGTCGAGGTCGGCGGCGACGACGTGCGCCCCGACCCCGACCAGCACCTCGGCGAACGCCCGGCCAAGCCCCGAGGCGGCGCCGGTGACCAGCGCGGTCGTGCCGGACATGTCGAACAGCTCGGTGAGCACCGGCGCGGGCGCCGGTGCCGCCGCCCCGCCGGCTGGCGTGCCCATGGTCAGTGCCTCCTGCCGAGCTGGCGGGACAGCACGACCGCGGCGACCAGCGCCCCGCCGTAGAACAGCTGCTGGACCGAGCTGCGCTGGCCGAGCAGCTGCAGGCCGTTGACGCCGGTGGCCAGGAAGTAGACGGCCACGCCGGTGCCGATCGCGTTGAACCGGCCGGGCCTGATCGTGGTCGCGCCGAGGAACACCGCGGCGTAGGCGGGCAGCAGGTACTGGGCCGTGCCGGTCGGGTCGGCGGTACCGGTGGTGCCGAGCAGGCAGACGCCGGCGAACCCGGCGAGCAGGCCGCCGAGCACGAACCCGCCCCAGCGGATCCGGTTGACCCGGATGCCGGACAGCCGGGCGACGTCGCGCGCCTTGCCGACGAACAGCACCCGCAGGCCGAGCGGGGTGAACGAGGAGACCGCCCAGATGATCAGCATCAGCGCCAGGGCGTAGTAGAACTCCAGCGGGATCTCGGCGAGCCGGGTGGTGAACGTCGCCTGGGACAGCGCCCGGTCGATGCCGGTGATCAGCTCGCCGCGCGCGATCACGAAGACGATGCCCAGATATATGGCGCCGGTGCCGAGTGTGATGATCAGCGCGTCCGAGTCGCAGGTGACCACCAGGAACGCGTTGATCGCCCCGCAGAGCAGGGCGACCACCAGGCCGATCAGGCAGGCTAGCCAGATGTTGACGCCCTGGAAGGTGTTCAGCCAGCCGACGAAGATCGCCGTGAGCCCCATGATGCCGCCGAGCGACAGGTCGAAGTCGCCGGCCATCGTCGGCATCAGCGCGGCCAGGGCGAGCGCGAACAGCACCGCCTGGATGCCGCCGAGGATGTTCGAGATGTTCGTCCAGGTCGGGAAGGTGTCCGGGCGCAGGATGCTGTAGATGATGATCAGGGCCAGCCAGGCGACCGGCAGCGCCAGCCGCTCGGCGAGCACCACGTACCTGTCGGCGCCCCCGGACGGCCGGCCGCCGCTCGTGCCGAGGGCGGGACCGCTCGGGGAACCGGCGGCGCCCGGCGTTCCGGGCGCCCCGGGCGCGACCTCAGTTGTCGACATCGGAAGCCGGTCCCTTCGTCAGCTCGGTTGCGGTGTTCGTGGCCGTCGCGGGCTCGCCGAGGCTGGCGGCCGCCTCGGCGACGATCCCGGCCGCCTCGGCCAGCGCGTCGGCGACCTGGGCGGAGAACTCGTAGACGGCGGCGCTGATGCGTTCCTCGGTGATCTCGTCCCCGGTGAGCTCCGCCCGCACGACGCCGTCCGCCATGATCAGAACCCGGTCACAGACAGCGACAAGCTCCTCGAAGTCGCTGCTCACCCAGACCGTGGCCATCCCGGCCTCGGTCGCCTCGCGGACCAGGCGGTAGATCTCGGCCCGGGCGGCCACGTCCACGCCCTGGGTCGGCTCGTGCAGCAACAGCAGCCGTGGGCCCGTCTCCAGCCACTTGGCCAGCACCACCTTCTGCTGGTTGCCGCCGGACAGCCGGCCAATCAGCGCGGCGGGCCGGCGCGGCCGGACGTCGAACTTCTCGACCAGCGTGTCGACCCGGGCGGCGAGCCTGCGGCCCTGGATCGCGCCGAACCGCGTGTAGCGGTCGTTGACCAGGATCGTCGCGTTCTCGCTGACGGTGAGCATCGGGGCGATGCCGTCGCGGCGCCGGTCGGCTGGCACCAGCGCGACCCCGGCGGCCAGGGCGTTCCACGGCTTGAACGCCGGCAACGCGATCGACCGGCCGTCGAGCACCATCGTCCCCGCCTCGCTGCGCTGGGCGCCGAAGCACAGGTACGGCACCTCCTCGGCGCCCGAGCCGAGCAGGCCGGCGAGACCGACGATCTCGGTGGAGCGCACGTCGAAGGAGGTGTCGCGGACCTGGCCACCGCGCAGGCCGCGGACGGAGGCGACAACCGGGGCCGAGCCGATGTCGGCCGTGCCGGAGCGACGATGGGTGTGGCCGACCAGTCCGCCGCTCTCCTGGCCGACGATCATGTCGATCAGCGTCCGGTCGTCGATCTCGCTGATCGGCGCCTGGCCGGCGAGCCGGCCGTCGCGCAGCACGACGACCCGGTGACACAGCGCCCGGACGGCGGCCAGGTCGTGCGAGATGAAGATGGTGCTCGTCCCGCCGGCGACCACCGTGCGGACGAGGTCGAAGAGGAAGTCGACGCCGCTTTCCGGCAGGAAGACCGTCGGCTCGTCCAGGACGAGGATCGACTGGGCGACGTCGGCCCGGTCGCGGTAGCGCTTGAGCTCCTCGGCCGCCCGCACGATCGCGACCAGCGCCTGGCCGACCGGGGGCAGCAGGTTGACCGGCACCTGCGGGTCGATGTGGACGTCGTAGGACTCCAGCAGCTCACGCACCCGGCGGTGCTCCCGGCGCCAGCTGATCGCCGAGCGGGCGCGGGCGCTGCCGAGCTCGCCCTGGACCAGGTTCTCGGCGACGGTCAGCGAGCGGGCGAGCCCGAGGTCCTGGTGCACGAACGCCAGCCCCAGGTCGCGGAACTGGCCGGGCGCCAGCGGCAGCGGCACCTCGCGACCGCCGACGAACAGCCGGCTCGCCGGGTCCGGGGCGTTGATCCCGGCGAGGATCTTGATCAGGGTGGACTTGCCACTGCCGTTCTCGCCGCACAGGGCGACGATCTCGCCGGGCTCGACGTGGAAGTCGACGTTGTCCAGCGCGCGGAACCCGCCGAACCACTGGGTGACGCCGCGCATCTCGAGCACCGGCGCACTGGCTGTGATCGCCATCGTTGTCGTTGGCTCCCAGGTCATGGTCAGGGCCGGCCGGCGGTTAACGCACTAGCTGGTCAGCCAGAGGGACTCGTAGCCCTTGATGAACTCGTCGCCGAAGCCCTCGTTGACACCGGCGTTCTCCTCGTGGTTGTCCACGGTCCACACCCGCGACGGGTCGGAGGCCTTGTCCGGCGGCACGGCGCCAGCGCCGGAGAGAACCCGCAGCATCTGGTCGACGGCCGCGTACGCCCGCCACAGCCCGGTCGGGCCGACGTCCGAGCGCAGCGGGTAGCCCGGCTCGCCCATCTGCGAGATGTACTCGGCGGTACCGCCGTAGGCGGCGTGGATGGTCACGTCGGTCCGGCCGGACTGGGTGATGCCGGCGATGACCGGCGGGACCTCACCGTCGAAGATCGGGACGACCACCTTGATGTCGGGGTTGGCGGTCAGCCGGGCCGCGACCTCGGGGGTGATCTGGGTGGCCCAGTCGGGGACCGCCACGTTCATCCGCTCGATGCCGCACTCGGGGCAGTACTTCTTGACCTCCTCCTCGATGGCCTCGTTCATGATCACGCCGCTGGGCACATCGTTCGAGGTGATCAGGAGGATGTCGAACGGCTCGGCACGGTTCTCCAGCAGCATCACGTCGATCGCCCGCCGGCTCGACTCGGCGGTCGGCACGTTGGTCTGCGCGGTGACCAGCGGGTTCTGCTCGGAGCCGTTGTCGGTGTCGCCGAGGCCGGAGTCGATGACCGCGATGCCGGCCGCGGTGGCCTCCTGTACCACCGGCGCGATCTGGTCGACGTCGATGCCGCAGGTCAGCAGGATCGCGTCGTAGTCCTGGGCGATCGCCTGCTGGAATCCGGGGATCCAGCCGGGCGGGCCGCCGCTGTTCTCGAAGTACGTGCCCTCGAGGCCGAACCGGCCGGCGATCTCGACGGTGTCCTCGGCGATGCGGTGGCACACCGGCAGCTGGCTGGCGGTCGGCATGACCAGGAAGCGCTTGCCCTGCGCGGGCCTGATGTCGAACGCCGGGCCGGGCGGCACGAACTCGGGGACGGCCGTCCATTCCTCGACCCGCTGGGTGAGCTCGTCGAACTGCTCCTGGGTGAGGAAGCCGAGGTCACCGTCGTCGATGGCGGCCGCTCCGCCGCCAGGGGTGTCGTCGGCCGTCGAACAGCCGGCTAACACCAGCGCTACGCCACCGACCAGCGCGGCTAAGGCCGTGCCGGCCCGGCGGCCGCCTCTCGGTCTGGTCTTCGTACTCATCGACTCATGCCCTCACTGACGCGGAGAAGGGACCTGGTGGAGGAGGAACCCGATGCGATGGATGAGGTGCCGCGGCGCGGGTGCCCACGGGAGCGCCGGCAGAACTGGGGGCATGCGGGCGGCCGTCGGGAGACACCCCGCGTGACAGCCGGCTGCGCGGACGCCGTTCGCCTCGCCGCAGCGGTGGCTGCGGTCAGTGCAGAATGACCGTCATCAGCAAGATTGTCAACAGTCTCGTTGACCAGTTTTGCTACGATCTCGTCGAACTTCCTAGCCGCAAGACCGGCGGCTGACGATGTCCCGGCCGCTCTCGTCGCCACCGGAGGTGGTCCGTCATGCCCGTTGACCAGCCAAGGAAGGCCAGCACCGCCGCCCACGGCGCACCCGTCGGCCGGGTGGCTCCCGGCGGCGCAGCCGTCGACCGGGTGGCTCCCGGCGGCGCAGCCGTCGACAAAGTGGTGGAGTCGGCCGCGGCGGCGGTCGCCGACATCCCGGACGGGGCGAGCATCGGCGTCGCCGGCTTCGGGGTCGCGCACCGGTTCCCGTCCAGCCTGATCACGGCCCTGCACAAGCAGGGGACCCGCGGGCTCACGGTCTACTGCAACGGCCTCGGCCAGCCCGGGCACCCGACGGCCCACCTGCTCGCCGACGGCGGGCAGATCGCCCGTCTGGTCACCTCGTTCTCGGCCCGGCCCGGCGTGGTGTCGCTGGCCGAGCGGCAGATCCTGGCCGGCGAGATGGAGCTGGAGATGGTGCCGCAGGGCACGCTGGTCGAGCGGATGCGCGCCGGTGGCGCGGGGATCCCGGCCTTCTACACCCCGGTCTCGGCCGGCACCTCGATCGCCGCCGGCAAGGACGTCCGCTACTTCGACGGCGTGCCGCACGTGCTGGAACAGGCGATCAAAACGGACTACGCGCTGATCCGGGCGCACCTGGCGGACCGGGCGGGCAACCTGCGCTTCCGCGGCGGCAGCCAGAACTTCAACGTCAGCTTCGCCAAGGCGGCCCGGATCGCGATCGCCGAGGTCGACGAGATCGTCGAGGTCGGGGAGCTGGCGCCGGAGGACGTCGACCTGCCCGGGGTGTTCGTGAGCCGGGTGGTCCGCAGCGAGCTGACGATGGACGTCCGCAACCTGCCGATGCGGCCGAGCCGGCCGGCCGGCAGCGCCCGGGAGTATCTCGGCAGGCCGGCGCTCACCCGGGCCGAGATCGCCCGGCGAACCGCGGCGCTGCTGCCCGACGGCGCCGTCGTCAACCTCGGCGCCGGCCTGCCCAACCTGGTCTCGAACTTCGTCGGCGACCGGCCGGTCACGCTGCACAGCGAGAACGGCATCCTCAACTACGGGGCGATCATCTCGGGCGACGAGTTCGACCCGGACGCGCACGACGCCAGCGGGTACTTCGTAGAGCTGCGGCCGGGGGCCAGCTTCTTCGACAGCGTGACGTCGTTCGAGATCGCCCGGTCCGGGCGGCTGGACGCGGTGGTGCTCGGCGCCTACCAGGTCGACGAGCTGGGCAACCTGGCCAACTGGACCGCGCCAGGGATGGTCGGCGGCGGGATCGGCGGGGCGATGGACCTGGCGGTCGGCGCCCGGCAGGTGATCGTCATGTTGGAGCACACCGACTCCAGGGGCCGGCCGAAGCTCGTCCGCCGCTGCGAGCTCGACCTGACCGCCGCCGACTGCGTGGACGTCGTGGTCACCGACCTCGCGTTGTTCGTCCGCGACCGGGCGCGCGGCCGGGCCGGCTCCGGCGGCGCGAGCTGGGCGGGCGAGGCGTCGCGGTTCCGGCTGGTGGAGGTCGCCGCGGGGTTCAGCGCCGAGGAGGTGCTCTCGCTGACCGGGATGAGCGTCGAGGTCGCCGAGACCGTCGGCGTCATGCAGGAAAACTGGTAATCGGGTCAGTAAGCGAACCAGAAATCGGGCCACTGATCGGGCCGGTGGCCGGGCCCGCCGCCGGCCCGGCCACGCGGGCCGGTCCCGGGCTGGCCGGCACCCCACCGGCCAGCCC
>JADGHD010000220.1 GCA_019689615.1 Frankia sp.
CTGACCGCGCTGGTCGGGCGTTGCGGGGCCGTCGCTGATGTCGGCGTGAGTGGCGGGGCGATTGCCGTTCGTCTCGGGACGGCGGCTCGGCCGGCTGGCCGGACTGCCTACGGGACCCGGCTGGCCGGGATGAGCGGGCCCGAGACCTGCCGCCTGGCCTGGTCCACGACGCGGCGGGCCTCGTCGGCCAGCTCGGCGGGGCGGCGGTCGCCGTACTCGGCACGGAGCCTGGCGATGTGGCCGGGCGCGCGTTCCTCGGCCACCGGCTCGATGCGCTCCCAGGCCAACGTCGGGACCATGCGGTTGTAGGCGAAGCGGTCGGCGAGCACGAGCAGGCGGACCGCGTCCGGTGCCGGCAGGGCCGAGCGCAGCAGGCCCCAGACGCCGAAGGTCAGCAGGACCATCCCGCACACCGGGTAGTCGAGGGCCGCCGTGTCGCCGCCCAGTACCCGCGAGGCCCGGTCGAGGCAGGTCAGGAACAGCTCGGCGCCCTCGGCCTCGTCCTGCTCGCCGTCGCCGTAGTAGGCGAGGGCGGTCAGCAGGGTGGCGTCGCCCACCAGGAACCAGGGCTCGGCGCCCGTGGCCATGTGGCCGGGCAGGACGAGCGAGCGCAGGCGCGCGGCCGAGCGCCGGTAGGCGGCTAGCCCGCCGGCCCGGTCGCCCTTGGCCAGCGCCACCTCGGCGGCGACGATCCCGGTCGCGATCAGGCTCCCGATGACGCCATCCGGCGCCTCCAGCCGGTCCGTCCGGGCGAGCCAGTCCTCGGCCTCGTCCAATCGGCCGGCCCGGACCGCGCACAGCGCCATCAGCGAGTAGAGCTGGATCAGGTCGTCCCGGGCGCCGAGCCGCTCGAGCGGTGGCATCGCGGCCAGCGCGTGGGTCACGGCGGCCTCGTGGTGGCCCTGCTGCAGGTGCAGGGTGGCCAGCGACGCGCGCATGATCGCTGCTGGCCATGGCTGGTTGGGCGCTTCCGGCATCAGGGCGAGCGCGCGCTCGGTCGCGGCGATCGCGCCCGGCAGGTCGCCGGAGTTCTCCCGCAGGTGGCCCAGCCACTGCAGGGCGGCCACCGCCACGAAGGGGTCGGGGGAGCTGGCCAGCCCGTCCAGCCGGTCCATCAGCCCGGCCGGCCCCCGGCCTGGGTCCTGCGCGAGCAGCACCCGCACCATCGCGTTGGTCCGGCGGTCGCCGTGCTCGTCCACGCCGAGCCGCCGCAGCAGCTCGCCGACCCGGTCGGCGAAGCTGCCCGCGCCGATGATCGCGTTGTGCAGCACGAGCAGCAGGGCGGCGCGGGCCGAATCGGCGAGCTCGGGCGGGGGTGACCAGCCGTCGAGCTGCTCGGCGACCGCGCCGGCCAGCGCGGCGACCCGGGCGTGCTCGCCGCGGATCGACCACAGCCCACCCAGGCCACACAGCAGCGCGAGCAGCGCCTCCCGGTCGGTGCCGCCGGCGAGCACCCGGCGCAGCTCGTCGGCCAGGTTGGTCTCCTCGGCGTCGAGCGCGTCGATCGCCGCGAACTGGTCGTCGCCGAACATCTGGCCGGCGGCCGTCCGCGCGTGGCGGACCGCCCAGGCCCGCCGCGCCGCGTAGGCCGCGTCCCGCTCGCCGGCTTCGGCGAGGCGCAGCTGGCCGAACTCGCGCACCGTCTCCAGCATCCGGTAGCGCACCCCGGCGGGCGTCTCGGTGACGGTGAGCAGCGACTGGTCGACCAGGGCCTGCACCGCGGCGAGCACGTCGGGCTGGGGTGGCGGGGACCAGCCGAGGACCTCCTCGGCCGCCGCCAGCGTCAGGCCGTCCTGGAAGACCGACAGCCAGCGCAGCGCCCGGCGTTCGCGCTCGGCCAGCAGGTTCCACGACCAGTCGATGACGTCCAGCAGCGTGCGGTGCCGGCTCGGTGAGGTGCGCAGCCCGCCGCGCAGCAGGGCGAACCGGTCCGCGAGCCGGCGGCGGATCTCCTCGACGGACATCACCCGCACCTTGACGGCGGCCAGCTCGATCGCCAGCGGCAGCCCGTCGAGGCGGGCGACGATGTCGGCGACCACGTCGTCGGGGAGGGCGACACCGGGCCGGGCCGCGACCGCGCGCTGGCGGAACAGGTCGACGGCCGCCGCGTCGGCGAGCGGCTCCAGCGGGTAGACCTGCTCCGCGTTGATCGCCAGCGGCGCCCGCGACGTGGTGACCACCCGCAGGTCGGCTGTGGTGGCGACGAGGAACGCGACCAGGTCGGCCACGGCGTCGACGAGGTGCTCGCAGTTGTCGAGGATGAGCAGCGTCGGCACCGCGCCCAGCTGCTGGGCGATCCGCGCCCGCAGGTCGGCGCGCTGCTCGCGGGCGAGCGCGCGCCGGCCGTTCACCGAGTCGCGCACGCCGAGCGCCGAGCCGAGCTCGCCGATCAGGTCCTCCGGCGAGCCGACACCGGCCAGGCCGACGAAGTGCACCACCGGCTGCTCCGCCGAGCGGCCGAGCACGTGCGCCAGCCGGGTCTTGCCCAGCCCACCGGCGCCGACGATCGACACCACCCGCGATGCGCGCACCAGCGCCCGCAGCCGGCGCAGGTCCTCGTCCCGGCCGACCAGCGGCGACGGGTCGAACTGCAGGCCATCGCGTACCGGCCGGTCACGGTGCAGCAGCTCCCGGTACGCCCGCTCGGCGGCGTCGCCCGGGGCGGTGCCGAGCCGGTCGCGCAGGCCGGCCCGGTAGCGCTCGTAGCGCTCCAGCGCCGCGCCGGTCCCGCGGACCACCGACTCGCTGCGCAGCAGGCAGGCGAGCAGCGCCTCGTCCCGGGGGTCGGCCGCGAAAGCCTGGGTGAGCAGCGGCAGCGCGGCCTCGTGTTCGCCGGCCATGCTCGCCAGCCTGCCCCGCAGGCCGGTCAGCTCGGCCCGGTGCGCCGCCGCGGCGCGGCGCAGGTCCGCCAGCGCCCGGTCGTCATCGGCTGGCGGGGCGAGAAGGGGTTCGGCCAGGGCCGTCGCCTCGGCCACCGCCGCCCGGGCCGCGGGCAGGTCGCCGGCGGCCAGCCTGGTGCGCGCCCGGTGGGTCAGGGCCGCCAGCCGCAGGGCGTCCACCTGGTCCGCCGCCACGCCGAGCCGGTAGCCATCGCCGTCCCGGATGACGGCGTCCTGGCCGCACTGCGCGCGCGTGCGGGAGACCAGGACCTGCAGCGCCTTGGTGGCGTTCGCCGGCGGCTCATCGCCCCAGACGGCCTCGATCAGCCGTTCGCCCGGGACCACCCGGCCACCGGCGGCGGCCAGCGCGGCCAGCAGCGCCTGCGGCCGCTCGCCGACCACCGGCTGCCCTCGCCAGCTAACGCCGCCAAGGACGGTCAGGACGATCGACACTGGCCCAGAGTACGAGCCAGTCCGGGTCCGGACGACCGGTCTGGGAAAGGACGGCTGCCCCGTTTCTCCCAGGTTTTCCGCGTTCGCCGTCCGGGCTACCCGGAATGGCTCTCCGCCTCGCTCACCCGGCCCTGCCAGCGGGGCGGGCGCTTCTCCAGGAAGGCCAGCACGCCCTCGCGGGCGTCTGGGGCGCCCATCAGCCTGTGGTGGTAGGCGGTCTCGCGCTTCTCTACCTCTTCCGGGGTGAGCGACCACGTGCTCCACAGCAGCTCTTTGCTGTAGGCCACCGACAGCGGCGCCGTGTTGGCGGCGATGTCCCGGGCCAGCTCGAGCGCGGCGGGCAGGACCTCGTCGTTCGGCAGCACCCGGCTGCACACGCCGAGGCGCGCCGCCTCGTGGCCGTCGAACATCCGGCCGGACAGCAGGATCTCCGCGGCGGCGGACATGCCGGCGATCCGGGGGAGCGTCCAGTGGGAGTAGCCGTCGCCCATCACGCCGCGGCGCACCTGGACGATTCCGTACCTGGCGTTCGCGGCGAAGAACCGGATGTCGCACTGCAGGGTGAGGGTGAAGCCGATGCCGATGGCGTGGCCGTTGACGGCGGCGATCACCGGCTTGCGCACCTGCCAGGCGGTCATCGGCACGGCGCCGGCGGAGAACGTCGCCTCGTCCTTCTTGCCGAACGTCTCCCCGCCGCCGCTCATGTCGGCCCCGGCGCAGAACGCGGGCGGGGTGCCGGTGAGCACCACGGCGCGGATGTCGTCGTCCTCGTCACAGCGGCGGTAGGCGGCGGAGAGCGCCTCGCCCATGCCCGCGCCGAACGCGTTGCGCACCTGCGGCCGGTGCAGCGTGATGGTGGCCACGCCGTCGGCCACGTCGAACAGGACCGTCATGCCCGCATGCCCTTCCTGGCTTTCTCCGGACGCCCTGGGGCGGGTCGGCCCCGCTGGGCGTGGGTCACCCCCGCCCGCCGTCTGGTCCGGCGGCGGGCGGCCTGGCCGGTGGCCGGTTCAGCCGCTGACGAGGCCGACGATCTGGCGCAGCTCCTCCGGCGACTTGCTGGCGCCGATGAGCAGCGAGGTCACCGGGCTCTTGCGCCACGCCTCCAGCCGTTCCCTGATCCGGGACGGCGGCCCGACCAGCGAGATCTCGTCGGCGAACTCGTCGGGCACGGCCATGATGGCCTCTTCCCGCCTGCCGGCGAAGAACAGGTCCTGGATCTTGTATGCCTCGTCCTCGAAGCCCATCCGGGCCATGAGCTTGGTGTGGTAGTTCTGCCCCTTCGCGCCCATGCCGCCGATGTAGAAGCCGAGCATTCCCTTGACCGGGAGCAGCGCCGCCTTCACGTCGTCGGTGACGTTCACGTTCACCATCGCCGTGATCTCGAAGCCCGGCCTCGCGCCCGCCAGTTGGTCGGCGTAGACCTCCTGCCGGAACGGCGAGTAGTACAGCGGCAGCCACCCGTCGGCGATCTCGGCCGTCTGGGTCACGTTCTTCGGGCCCTCGGCGCCCAGGAAGATCGGAAGGTCGGCGCGCAGCGGGTGGACCATCACCTTCAACGGCTTGCCCAGCCCGACCGAGCCCGGCCCGCGGTAGGGGTGCTGGTAGAACTCGCCCTGGAAATCCAGCGGCCCTTCCCGGCGCAGCACCCGGCGGATGATTTCCACGTACTCCCGGGTCCGGGCGAGCGGGCGGGCCGACGGCTGGCCGTACCAGCCCTCGACGACCTGCGGTCCGGAAACCCCGAGCCCGAGGATGAACCGGCCGTTCGACAGGTGGTCCATCGTGATCGCGGCCATCGCGGTCGCCACCGGCGTGCGGGCCGCCAGCTGCACAATGCCCGTCCCGATCCGGCACCGCGTCGTGTGCGCGGCCACCCAGGCGGCGAAGGTGAAGGCGTCATTCCCCCAGGACTCGGCCGTCCAGATCGAGTCGACACCGGCGTCGTCCGCCGCCCGGATCGCCTCCACCAGGCCGGGTCGAGGACCACGCCCCCAGTACCCGAAAGTCAGCGCCACCTTCAGGTCGTCAACCATGGCTCACGACGCTAGCGGCCCCTGTCGGGACACTCCACCAGTTCTGGATCGCCCGGACGCCCGCCGGCGCGGCTGGCTGGGCGGGGCGGCGCAGCGGGCCGACGGTCTGTTGAAACGGGATTTTCAGGCTGGCAGGCTGCGAAACAGCCGGCCGGCGGCGACGAGGCAACGGGCCGGGACGACGCAGAGGAGCGCGAGAGCACGGTGAGCGGGCGGATCGAGGGGAAAACCGCGCTGGTCACGGGGGCCGCGGCGGGGATCGGGCAGGCGGTCGCCACCCGGTTCCTCGCCGAGGGCGCCAGCGTGGTGGCGGCGGACATTGACGAGGCGGGGCTGTCGAAGCTGGTCGCCGAGGCGGGCTCGGACCGGCTCGTCACCACCCGCTGCGACGTCACGAACGAGGACGACGTGGCCGCGGCGGTCGACCTGGCGGTGAGCCGGTTCGGCGGCCTGGACATCGCGGTCGCCAACGCGGGCGGCGGCACCTCGTCCGAGATCGCCGACCACGACTTCGCCGAGTGGCGCCGCGTCGTCGACCTGTGCCTGCACGGCGTGTTCCTCACGGTCAAGCACGCCTCCCGGGCGATGCGGGCCGCCGGCCGCGGCGGCTCGATCATCAACATCGCCAGCCTGAACGCGGTGCAGCCCGGCCGGGGGATGGGCGCCTACTGCGCCGCCAAGGCCGGCGTCGTCGCGCTCACCGAGGTCAGCGCGCTGGAGATGGGCCGCCACGGCGTCCGGGTCAACGCCGTCGCGCCCGGCCTGGTCCGCACCTCGGCCACCGGGCCGCTGTGGAACATCCCGGGGGCCGTCGAGGAGTTCGTCGAGAACGCTCCGCTCGGCCGCTTCGCCGAGCCGGCCGAGGTCGCGAACGTGGTGCTCTTCCTGGCCTCCGACGAGGCCGGCTACGTCTCCGCCAGCCTCTACGGCGTCGACGGCGGCGCCAGGACCCGGCGCTACCCCGACATGATCGCCCACGTCGAACGGCTGATGAGCGGCGGCTGACCCGCAGGCGCCGACGGCCGGCTCCGCCAGCCCCACGGCTGGGCGGGGTCGGCCGGCGCGCTTGCCTGGGGTGGCGTGCGGGTGGTCGCCGTGGCTCGCGGTCAGGCGACCGCGTACCAGCGGCCGGGAACGGGCGGTCGCGGGCGGCCGGTGGTGCCCGTCGTCCCCGGCCGGTGCTGGGGCAGCGGGATGACCGGGGCCAGCCGGCGGCCGGCGGCCTCGGCTGGCCGCTGCCCGTCGGCCGCCACCCGGTCGTGGCCGTCCACCAGCCCGAACCACACCTCCAGCTGGCCGGCGGGCCACTCGTCGGCGCCGTCGGCGGCCGCCGGGCGCGGGCCGGGAAGCGCCGGCGCCGGGGCGGGCGCCGCCTGCCCCGGGGCGAAGCCGAGCGGGACGAGCTGGCGCCGGGCCCACGCCAGCCCGCTGCCCGCCGGCAGCGAGCACACCGTCGCCCGCGGCTCGGCCACCCGCGCGGCCGGCTCGTGGCCGCACGCCTGCCGGTCGGCCGTCCGCGCGGACGGGCCGGCGGCGGCACCGACCGGCACCGGCTCCTCGGCCGCGGGGGCCGCAGCCGCCGGGGCAGCGGTGGGCAGCGCCGTGGTGGCCGGCAGCGCCTGGGCGGACCGGGCCGGCGCTCCCGCGGCGGCGAGCTCGCGCGCGGCCCGGACCGCGGCGGGCGTGGGCGCCGGTTCGCGCCGTGGCTCCAGCGCGAGCAGGTCCCGGCGGACCTCCTCTAGCAGCTCGCTCAGCCGCAGGCCGAGCCCGCGGCAGACGGCGGCGAGCACCTCCGAGGACGCCTCCTTGCGGCCGCGCTCCACCTCGGACAGGTACGGCATCGACACCCGCGCCGCCTCGGCGACATCGCGCAGGGTGCGGCCCTGGCGGGTGCGGTTGCGACGGAGCGCGTCGCCAACCAGCCGACGCAGAAGCAGCGGAGGCTCACCCGAGTCCGTCATCCACCGCCTCCCAGCTCATCGCACCGAACCTGGCCTCATCCCAACGGATCCCGCCGACGGATCCCGCCGACGGATCCCGACGGCAACCGTCGGTTCGTGCCACCGGCCCGCGCTGATCGTAACTGGCTGACGGACCACTCCGCCCAGCGCTTGGCCCGGATGGCCGGGCCAAGCGCCGCTGGCGACCCGCTCGTGCCCGGTCCGGCGGCGCGACCGCCTCAGGCGCGGTAGCCGAACCTGGCGGTCTGGCCGGCGACGGAACTCGCGGTGGCTACCACGTGGTCGATGAAGCCGTAGCCGCGGGCCTCCTCGGCGGTGAACCACCGGTCGCGGTCCCAGTCCCGCTCGATCTGCTCGACGGGCTGACCGGTGTGGAAGGCGATCCGCTCCATCATGATCTGTCGGGTGTAGAGGGCCTGCTCTGCCTGAATGGCGATGTCGGACGCGGTTCCCTGGATTCCGCCCGACGGCTGGTGCATCAG
>JADGHD010000221.1 GCA_019689615.1 Frankia sp.
GGCGGCGCCAGTGGGCGGCCGGGGCGGTCCCGCCGGAGTACCTCCTGGTCGACGGCGCGCGGGTGGGCCCGGGGTCGCGGGTCCGGCTGCGGCCGCGCCGGTCGGGCGCGGACGTGCAGGACATGTTCCTCGACGGCCACGAGGCGGTGGTCGAGGAGGTCCGCCGCAACCTCGAGGGCGAGCCGTTCCTCGCGGTGACCCTCGTCGACGACCCCGGCGCGGACCTGCTGCGCTGGCATGGCCACCGCTACTACTTCAGCCCGGACGAGGTGGAGGTCATCTCCCCCGCCGCCGGTGCGGCGGCGCCGGCCCGGGAGCCCGGGCGATGACGGCCCGGGTGCTCGTCGCCGGGATCGGCAACGTGTTCCTCGGCGACGACGGGTTCGGCGTCCAGGTGGTGCGCCGGATCGCGCGCGGCGCCATCCCCGAGGGCGTGGACGTCGTCGACTACGGCATCCGCGGCGTGCACCTGGCCTACGACCTGCTCGGCGGCCCGTACGGCACGGTCGTGCTGGTCGACGCCGCGCCGGTCGACGGGCCCCCGGGCACGGTCGCGGTGCTGGAGGTCGACACCACGGCCGGGGCGGACGGCGCCGCCGAGGCTGGTGGCGAGGCCGGCCCCGCGGGGGGCCTGGAGTTCCCGTTCCCGGCCGCCGCCGACCCCGCGGCCGGCGCACTCGCGTCCGTCGCCCCCGTGGCCGCCGGCCCAGGCCGGGCCGGTGATGGCCGCGCGGCGGGCAGCGCCACGGCCACGGTGGCGCCACCGGCCGATCCGCTGCCGGCCCCGGCCTTCGACGCCCACGGGCTGGACCCGGCGTCCGTGCTCGCGCTGCTGCGCGGCCTCGGCGGGCACGTCGACCGGGTCCTCGTGGTCGGCTGCCGGCCGGCATCGCTGGAGGAGGGCATGAGCCTGTCCGAACCCGTCGCGGCCTCGGTGGAGATGGCCGCGCGTCTGACCGTCGAGCTTGCTCGAAACGAAGCCGCCGCCCTGGCCCGCGCCGGAGAACGGAGGAACAGGTGATGGCCACGACGAGCGCGCTCGGCGGGCACCGGGCCGAGCAGGAGCGCGCCGGGTTCGACGAGATCACGATCCTGTGGATCTCGGAGGGGATGAGCTGCGACGGCGACACCGTCTCGGTCACCGCCGCCGGGCAGCCGGCGATCGAGGATGTGCTGCTCGGCCTCATTCCCGGCCTGCCCGCCGTGCACCTGCACAACAAGGTGCTGTCCCCGACGCTGGGCGGCGAGCAGTTCCTCGCCCCGTTCCGCGCGGCCGCGCACGGCGACCTCGCCCCGTTCATCCTCGTGATCGAGGGCTCGATCCCGAACGAGAAGATCAACGGTGACGGGTACTGGACGTCCTTTGGCAACGACCTCATCACCGGCGAGCCGCTGACGCTGAACTGGTGGATCGACACCCTCGCGCCCAAGGCGTGGGCGGTGGTCGCGATCGGCACCTGCGCGACCTACGGGGGCATCCACGCGATGGCGGGCAACGCCACCGGCTGCATGGGGCTTGCCGACTACCTCGGCTGGGACTTCCGGTCCGTCGGCGGGCTGCCGATCGTGAACGTCCCGGGCTGCCCGGTGCAGCCGGAGAACTTCATGGAGACCCTGACCTGGCTGCTGTACCACGCGGCCGGGTCGGCGCCGCCCCCGCCGCTGGACGAGCAGCTGCGCCCGCAGTGGCTGTTCGGCAAGACCGTGCACGAGGGCTGCGACCGGGGCGGCTACTACGAGCAGGGCGACTTCGCCCGGAACTACAACTCGCCGAAGTGCCAGGTCATGATCGGCTGCTGGGGGCCGGTGGTCAACTGCAACGTGCCGAAGCGCGGCTGGATGGGCGGCCTCGGCGGCTGCCCCAACGTCGGTGGGGTCTGCATCGGCTGCACCATGCCGGGTTTTCCGGACAAGTTCATGCCGTTCATGGACATGCCTCCGGGCAGCGGGCTGTCGACGATGATCACCCAGCCGTACGGCCGGTTCATCAGGCGGCTGCGCGGCATTACCAACAGCACGGTCAACAAGGAACCACGGTGGCGCCACAACCGTTCGGAGCTCACCAGCGGCTACGATCCGCGCTGGCGTCCCACGCGGTCGAGGAGCGTTTCCGACGCAGGCGTGCGGTGACTCCCTCCCCCCTCTTCTCCGTTCTCTCGTCCCGCACCTTCCTGCCGTAAGCCACGTTTTTCCACACGGAAAGGCCAGACATGGCGGCGAGAACCACCCAGCGCGCGGCAACCGAGTCGGCGCAGCTCGTCGAGATGTCCTGGGACCCCATCACGCGCATCATCGGGAACCTGGGCATCTACACGAAGATCGACTTCGCGAACCGGCGGGTAGCCGAGTGTCACAGCACGTCGTCGCTGTTCCGCGGCTATCCGATGTTCATGAAGGGCAAGGACCCGCGCGACGCCGGCTTCATCACCAGCCGCATCTGCGGCATCTGCGGCGACAACCACACCACCTGTTCGGTCTACGCCCAGCAGATGGCCTACAACGTGAAGCCGCCCCCCATGGCGGAATGGATCGTGAACCTGGGCGAAGCCGCCGAGTACATGTTCGACCACACGATCTTCCAGGACAACCTGGTCTTCGTCGACTACTGCGCGGCGATGGTCGCCCAGACCAACCCCAGCGTCATGGCCCGCGCCGAGAACACCCCGGCGCCGAACGGCGGGATCCACGGCTACCGCACGATCGCCGACATCATGCGGTCGTTCAACCCGTTCGAGGGCGAGTTCTACCGCGAGGCCCTGCGGATGTCCCGGGTGACCCGCGAGATGTTCTGCCTGATGGAGGGCAGGCATGTGCACCCGTCGACGGTGTATCCGGGTGGCGTGGGCACCATGCCGGAGCCGACGGTGTTCACCGACTACCTCAGCCGGCTGCTGTCGATGCTGGATTTCGTCAAGAAGTCCGTGGCGATGAACGACGACGTGTTCGACTTCTTCTACCAGGCGCTGCCCGGTTACGAGGAGGTCGGCCGGCGCCGGGTGCTGCTCGGCTGCTGGGGCGCCTGGCAGGACCCCACCGTCTGCGACTACCGCTACGAGACCATGAACGACTGGGGGCGGGCGATGTTCGTCACCCCCGGGATCGTGGTCGACGGCGAGCTGGTCACGACGAACCTCGTCGACATCAACCTGGGCATCCGGATCCTGCTCGGCAGCTCCTACTACGGCGACTGGGTGAACGAGGAGCCGTTCGTCACCCGTGACCCGCTGGGCAACCCGGTGGACATGCGCCACCCGTGGAACCAGACGACGCTGCCCGAGCCGCAGAAGCGGGACTTCAGCGGCAGGTACAGCTGGGTGATGAGCCCGCGCTGGTACGACCAGCGCAGCGGCGAGCACCTGGCGCTCGACACCGGCGGCGGCCCGTTCGCCCGGCTCTACACGACCGCGCTCGCCGGCCTGGTCAACACCCCGTACGTCACCACCACCGGCCGCAGCGTCCAGATCTCCCTGCCGAAGAGCGAGCGGCTGCCGGAGATGACCCTGGAGTGGAAGATCCCGCCGTGGTCCAACGCCATTGAGCGCAACCGGGCACGGGTGTACTTCGTGGCGTACTCGGCCGCGATGGCCCTGCTCTTCCTGGAGCAGGCCATGGAGCGGGTCCGCGCCGGCGACATCCGGGTGTTCACCGACTTCAAGGTCCCCGACGAGGCCATCGGCTGCGGCTTCCACGAGGCCGTGCGCGGGGTGCTGTCCCACCACCTCGTCATCCAGGACGGGAAGATCGCCAACTACCACCCGTACCCGCCGACGCCGTGGAACGCCAGCCCGCGTGACAGCTTCGGCACGCCCGGCCCGTACGAGGACGCCGTCCAGGACATGCCGATCTTCGAGGAGAACGGCCCGGACGACTTCAAGGGCGTCGACATCATGCGGGCGGTCCGCAGCTTCGACCCCTGCCTGCCCTGCGGCGTGCACATGTACGTCGGCAACGGGCGCACGATCACCCAGCGGCACTCCCCCATGCTGGGCGCCCAACATGGCTGACCCGCCGCGCGCCGGCACCGCGGCGCCCGGCAGCGCCCCTGGCCGCGCCGAGCCGGCGGCGGTCACGGGCAGGCCGGAACCGGACACCGCGGGCGAGCCGGCGGCGGTCACGGGCGGGCCGGCGCCGGACGGCGGCCCCGGCCGCCGGCGGCTGGACGACGCGGCCGTGCGGGAGCGCCTCGACCTGGTCGACGGGCTGCTCGAGCAGGTCGAGCGGGCGCCGGGGCCGACGGCCGAGCTGGCCATGGACGCGGTGGCCACGCTGCTGGAGGTCTACGGCGAGGCGCTGGCCAGGGCCGCCGACCACGCCGCGGGCGCCCCGGCCGTGATCGCCGCGATGACCGGCGACGAACTGCTCACCCACCTGTTCGCGCTGCACGACGTGCACCCTGACCCGGTCGAGCGGCGGGCCGAGCGGGCGCTGGAGATGCTTCGCCCGCGCCTCGGCGGCGTCGGCGCCGAGGCCGAGCTGGTCGGGGTCGATGGCGGGGCGGCGACGGTCGTGGTGCGCGCCGATGGCGGGTGCGGGGCGGCCGCGAGCGCGGCCGCGGGCGGCGCGGCGGTCCGGGAGGCGGTCCTGGCCGCGGCGCCGGAGCTGTCCGACGTGCGCGTCACCACCGCCGCGAAACGGGCGCTCGTCCCCCTCGACGCGCTGCGCCGCGGCCCGGCCACGCTGGAGCAGGCACGGTGAGTGTTGGGCTCGGGCCGCGGCCGGCCGGTGGCGCGCTGCACCGGCTGACCCTGCGCGCGACCCGCGCCCGCGAGCGGGCCGCCGCAACGGCGCAGCGGTGTGACCTGTGCGCCCAGCCCCTGCCCGAGGCCCACCGCCACCTGCTCGACGAGCGGACCTCGGCGCTGCGCTGCGTGTGCCGGGCCTGCGCGCTGCTGTTCGCCCGCGAGGCCGCGGGGCGTGGCCACTACCTGCTCATCCCGGACCGGCGGGTCCGCCTGCCCAGCCTGTCGTCGCGGGCCCTGGGGATGCCGGTGGGCCTGGCCTTCCTCGTCTGCCAGGCCGACGGGCAGGTCATCGCGCACTACCCGAGCCCGATCGGGGTCACCCAGGGCGAAGTCGATTCGACGGTCTGGGCCCGGGCACGGGAGCAGTGCGAGGAGCTGACCACGGTCAGGCCGCTGGTGGAGGCGCTGCTGGTCAACACGGCCAGGGGTGCGGACGAGCACTGGATCGTCCCCATCGACGTCTGCTACCGGCTCGTCGCCGTCATCCAGGCGGAGTGGCGGGGCCTCTCCGGCGGCAGCACGGTGTGGCCCGCCGTCACGGAGTTCTTCGCCGCGCTCCGCGACGGCGCCGAGCCCGGCGGCAAGGCGGGGGCTGACACCGCGGCCTCGGCTGGCACAGGCAGCCAGGACAGGTGACGAGGAGGAACCATGGCCAAGATCAAGATCGGCAAGCCGGACGTGGCCATCGACGCCCCAGCGCACATCCGCGGCGTGCCACAGGGCAACGTGCGGGCGGTCTACAGCAAGCAGCCCGGCCACCACCCGGACGGCACGGCGGACGCGCGCCGCTCCACCGGCATCAAGGCGGCGCATCTCGACCCCGTCCTCGACTCGATGCCGAACCTGCCGCCTGGCTGAGCATCCGCGGCCCGCCGGCCCGGCCCGCCCATCTGCCGGTTCCGGCGGGCGGGCGCCGGGCGGCGGGCGGCATCGGCCCCAGCACCCTACGGACGCACCGAACACCCAGGAAGGAGAAGGATGTGAGGAGGCCCCTGACGAAGGCCGCGCTCGTGGCGGCGGCCGGTGTCACCGCCAAGATCTTCTGGGACGAGCTGCCGGCGCTGCGCCGGTACCTGCGCATGCGGCAGATGTGACGGCGCCGCACGCTGGTCCGACGCCCCGGGGCAGACCGTCGGCCGCGGACCGCCAGGCTGGCGCGGAGGATGCCGCGCCCACCGACGGCTGTCCTGCCGACGGCTCGCCAGCCGCCACCCCGGCGCGACGAGCCGGGACGGCGGTCGCTGACGCGCCCACGGTGCGCCGCCGGTTCATCGTGTCCGGGGTCGTCCAGGGCGTCGGTTTCCGGCCGTTCGTGCACGCCACGGCCACCGGGCTGGGGCTTGCGGGCTCGGTGCTCAATGACACCGCCGGAGTACGGGTGGAGGTCGAGGGCCCGCCGGCCGCCGTTGAGGAGTTCGCCCGCCGGCTGCGCGCGCAACCGCCGCCGCTCGCCGAGATCGACGAGATCGTCGCCGTCACGCTCCCGCCCCGCGGGGATCGGGAGTTCACCATCGCCGCGTCCGGGACGGCCACCACCGGCCGGACCCTGGCCCCGGTGGACACGGCGACCTGCGACGCGTGCCTGCGGGAGCTTTCCGACCCAACCGACCGCCGCTACCGGCACCCGTTCATCACCTGCACGCACTGCGGCCCGCGGTTCACGATCATCACGGACCTGCCCTACGACCGGCCGGTGACGACGATGGCCGGCTTCCCGCTGTGCGCCGACTGCGCCCGCGAGTACGCCGACCCGACGGACCGGCGCTTCCACGCCCAGCCGATCTCCTGCCGTTCCTGCGGTCCACGGCTGGAGTTCCGCGGCCCCGACGGCCAGCGGGTACGCGGCGACGACGAGGCGCTGGCGGCCGCCCGGCGGCTGCTCGCCGACGGCGGGGTGCTCGCGGTGAAGGGCATCGGCGGCTACCACCTCGCCTGCCTGGCCAGCGACGAGGCCGCGGTCGCCACGCTGCGCCGACGCAAGCGCCGCGGCGACAAGCCGTTCGCGCTGATGGCCGCGGGCCTGGCGGCCGCGCGGGCGCTCGTCGAGCTGGACGAGGCCGCGACCGCCCTGCTGACCAGCCCCGTCCGGCCGATCGTGCTGGCCAGGCGGCGGGCTGACCCGCGGCCGCGGATCGCCGACGCGGTCGCGCCGCACAACCCCGACCTGGGCGTGATGCTGCCCTACACCCCGGTCCACCACCTGCTGTTCGACCGCCACCCCGGCGACGACGGCGGCCCGCGGCTCGCCGTGCTGGTGATGACGTCGGGCAACCTCGCCGGCGAGCCGATCGCCGCGGACGACGCCGACGCGGCGCGCCGGCTCGCCCACCTGGCGGACGGCTGGCTGGGCCACGACCGCCCGATCCACATCCCGTGCGACGACTCGGTGGTCCGCCCCGTCGACGGGGTGGAGGTGATGGTGCGCCGCTCCCGGGGCCACGCGCCGCGCCCGGTCCGGCTGCCGTTCGACGTCGCGCCGACGCTGGCGGTCGGTGCGGACATGAAGAACACCTTCTGCCTGGGTTCGGGCCGTTCGGCGTGGCTGTCCGGCCACATCGGGGACATGGACGACCTGGCGACGCTGGACACCTTCGACCGGGCGGTGCGCCACCTCGAGCACCTGACCGGCGTCCGTCCGGCCCAGCTCGCCGCCGACGCCCACCCGGGCTACCGATCCCAGGCCTGGGCCGCCCGCCAGCCCGGCAACCTGCCCGTCCGCCTGGTGCAGCACCACCACGCGCACATCGCCGCGGCCATGGCCGAACGGGGCCTTGACGGCTCATCCCCCGTCATCGGCTTCGCGTTCGACGGCACCGGCTACGGGACCGATGGTGCCGTCTGGGGTGGCGAGGTGCTGATCGCGGACTACCGGGGGTTCCGACGGTTCGCCCACCTCGGGTACGTGCCCCTGCCCGGTGGCGACGCGAGCGTGCGCCGTCCCTACCGGATGGCGCTGGCGCACCTGAGCGCCGCCGGGATCGGCTGGGATGACGACCTGCCGCCGGTGGCGGCGGCGCCGGTCGCCGAGCGCCGGGTGCTCGCCCGGCAACTGGTCGGTTGGGCCGCCG
>JADGHD010000222.1 GCA_019689615.1 Frankia sp.
GCCCCCACCCGGGACGGCCCCGGCGTCGGATGGCCCGTCGGCCGCCGTGCCGCCCCGCTGCCCCGCCGTGACCGCGGGCGTCGGCGCCAGCACGCGCGCATGCCGGACCCGGTAGATCTCGGGCGGCACCATGGGCCGGGCCACGATCACGTCGGCGAGGTCGGGCCAGGTCGGCAGCTCCCCGCAGCCGGCGACCGCGTCGAACAGCTCCGCCAGCCGGCAGACCCGCAGCACCCGGGTGGCCAGCTCCAGCTCGCCGGCCGCCCCGGGGACGTCGTGCTCCGCCGCGTACAGCGCGTCCCAGGCGGTCTCGGCGCTGGCCTGCCGCTCGTCGGCGGGCAGCTGGCTGACCCCGTGCCGGTCGAGCAGCTCCCGGACGTCGCGCGGCGACCCGGCGCCGGCCCCGCCCGGCGGGTCGGCGGACAGCAGCCGGGACAGGCCGTCGTAGTCAGCCGCCAACCAGTCCAGCGAGCGCACCGCGAGGTCCTGGTACCAGCGCGCCGCCGCCGGCGGGTCGGCGAGGATCGCGGCGATCCGGGTCAGCCGCGCTCGGCCGGCCGGCGTCGCCGACCGCGGGTCGGCCAGGAAGAACCGCCGGACTGGCTGGCGGGAACGGCGGTCGTACGACATGCGACCCCCTCGCCAGCGGGTGGATCGAGTGGCGTGATCGTAATGCGCCCCGTCGCGGCGCCACGGGAGCGTCGCGGTGTCCGATGTCCGACATCTGGCACCGGTGGGCCCGTGCCGCCCGTGCGGGCACCCGGTGGCCAGAACCGGTGCTCCCGTCAGGGCGTCTCCTGGTAGCGGACGGAGACGTCGCCGGAGCTGGACCGGGCCTCGATGGAGCGGTCGGACAGCGGGTCGGTGCGGACCCGGACGTCGTCGTCGCCGGAGCTGGTTTGCGCGACCACGTCATAGCTCTCCCTGCCGGGCGGGACGACGACCCGCACGTTGCCGGACGAGGTCGACGCGTCGACGTGGCGGGGCGGCACCGCCAGCTCGACCATCACGTTGCCGGACGAGCTGCGCGCGTCGACCGTCTCGGTGCCGAGCTCGGTGCCCCGCACGTTGCCCGACGAGGCGCTCATCCGGGCCGACCCGGAGCCGCCGGAGGCCCGGATGTTCCCGGACGACGTCCGCAGGTCGAACGAGCCCCGCAGGTCGACGGCGTCGATGTTGCCCGACCCCGTGCGCACCTCGACCGCGACGCCCGCGGGGACGGTGATGCTCAGCCGGATGTGGCAGTTGAGGTCCACCAGGTCCAGCAGTCCGTGGTCCCCGCAGTTGCTGTGCACCTGCGCGGTCGACCCGACGACCTCGAGGTCGAGACCGGGTGGAGCGACGACCGACCGCATCGACGCGTCGATCGCGACCGGGCCGTCGTCGGCGCCGGTCAGCCGGACGTTGCCGGAGCCGAGGCTCACCACCAGCCGGTCGACGCCCGCCGGCAGGTCGAGGTGCTGGTCGTTGTGCACCTGGCCGGTCGTCTGGTCGATCGCCTCGGTGCCGGCGAAGAAGGCGAGCCCGCCGGCGAGCAGCAGGCCCACCGCCAGCAGCGCCGTCCTGGCTGTGCGCGAGGCGCGGGGCGGCGTGTCGGCGGCCAGCATCGGTGGTACTCCCTCGGGTCGGGTGGGGGCCGGTGGCGAAGGGCGCGAGGGCGGCGTCAGTTCTGGCACGGCAGGTCCATTCGCAGGGTGGTGCCCTCGCCGGGCGCGCTGCGCACCGAGAAGGTCCCGTCGACGGCCAGCGCCCGGTCACGCAGCCCGGCGAGGCCCGTACCGGCGTCCTCCCGTGCCCCGCCGCGGCCGTCGTCGGCGACCTCGACCTCCAGCCGGTCGCCGACCCGGCGGGCGCTCACCCGGGCGGTGGTGGCGTCGGCGTGCCGGGCGATGTTGGTGAGCGCCTCGGCGACGAAGAAGTAGGCGACGGCCTCGACCTCGGCCGACGGCCGCGGCTCGACGTCGACGTCGACGGTCACCGGCACCGGGCAGCTGGCGGCCAGGCCCGCGATGGCCGCCGGAAGCCCGCGGTCGGTCAGCACCGCCGGGTGGATGCCGCGGGCCAGGTTGCGCAGCTCCTCCAGCGCCCGCTTGGCCTGGACGTGCGCCTCGGAGATCAGCTCCTCGGCGGCGGCCGGGTTGTCCCGGAACCGCTCCTGCGCGCGGCCCAGCGTCATCGCGACCGAGACCAGCCGCTGCTGGGCGCCGTCGTGCAGGTCCCGCTCGATGCGGCGGCGCTCGGCCGCGGCGGCCGCGACCATGCCGGCGCGGCTGGACTCCAGGTCCTCGACCCGCTGGCTGAGCACCTCCGTCCGCCGCGGGGACAGCAGCCAGCGGGCCAGGCTCAGGTGGACGTACACCACCCCGCGGGCGAGCCACGGCGCCGCGATGAGCGCGGCCATTCCGATGACCACGTGCACCACCGTCGACCAGACGAGCCCCAGGTCGACCCCGACCAGCCGGCCGGACAGCGGGAAGTTGTGCGAGTAGGCCGGGAACAGCAGGAACGCCAGCCCCCCGCCCCAGGCGGAGGCGACCAGCCAGCCACCGACCCAGCCCACGACCGGCTGCACGAGCAGCGTGTACACGACCGCCAGCCAGCTGCCGCCGGCGCGGGCCATGGCCCAGGACCTGGCGAGCCAGTTCGGCCGCGCGCCGGAGGGCCGAGGCAGCGGCCGTAGCCGCAGCTCGTCGCCGAGCAGCACGGCGAACCGCCAGGCGTCGAGCCGGGCGTTCTGCCGGGCGGCGAACACCGCCGCCCACAGCAGCGGCAGCCCCAGCAGGGCGACGATCAGCAGCGACGCGCCGCTGACCAGCAGAACCAGCACGAGGATGAACGACACCGTGCTGATCAGCGTGGTCAGCGCGGTGAAGGCCGTGGCGGCCCATGCGCGCGCCGAGTACGTCCCGCGCAGCCAGCCCAGGATCCTCTTCATCGGGCCACCACCGCCCTGGCAACCGCGGCCACCGGCGGCACCGTGCGTCCTGCGGCGGCCGTCCGCGCTGCCGGGGCCGGCGCCAGGCCCTGGGCCCGTGTCGTCATCGCCGCCCGCCAGCCGGGCGCCACGCCCGCCGGGCTGCCCTGTCGCCTCACCATGTCTCGACCATGTCTCGCTGTCTCGTCTCGCCCGCTCGGCCCTGTCGCCCCATCGGTCGGGGCGTCGTCACCGACGGTAGAGACCGGCCGCGAACCGGACGACCATGCAGACCCATCTGTTCTGCCTGGGGATAACCCGACACCACACCTTCCGGTTGTGGGCCCACGGCCCCCGGCGGCACCTTCTGGTTGTGGGCCCACGGTTCCCGGCGGCACCTTCTGGTTGTGGGCCTACGGCCCCGGCGGCACCTTCCGGTTGTGGGCGGGCGGCCCGCGTCGTATCGTCCGGAGCCACGCCGCCGAAATGGAACACGTTCTAGCCAGTGGGGAGGGGCCAGTGCCCGACGCCGCCGCAACCAGCGAGCCGCTTGTCCTCGTGGAGGCCGACGGGCCGGTCCTGACCGTCACCCTGAACCGACCGGAGAAGCGCAACGCCACCAACGCGGAGGTGCTCTGCCGGCTCTACGACGCCTGGGTCCGCCTCGACGAGGACGACTCGCTGCGGGTGGCGATCCTGACCGGCCGGGGCAGCACGTTCTGCGCCGGCATGGACCTGGCCGAGATCGGCCGGCTGCGGGCCGGGGTCCGCGACAACGAGTGGATCAGCCGGCTGCAGGACGACCCGAGCATCTCGCTGAAGGCGTACCTGAAGAAGTACCGGCCGACGAAGCCGATCATCCTGGCCGCCGAGGGCTTCGCCCGGGCCGGCGGCACCGAGATCCTTCAGGGCACGGACATCCGGGTGGCCGGCGAGAGCGCCGTGTTCGGGGTGACCGAGGTGCAGCGCGGCCTGTTCCCGCTGGCCGGGTCGGCGGTGCGGCTGCGCCGGCAGATGGGCTACGCGGTGGCCGCCGAGATGCTGCTGACCGGCGAGGACCTGCCCGCCCGCCGGGCATTCGAGCTGGGGCTGGTCAACCACGTCGTACCGGACGGCCAGGCGCTGGCCAAGGCCCGCGAGATCGCCGACCGGATCGCCCGCAACGGCCCGCTCGCGGTGAAGGCGATCCTGGCCACGCTCCGCCAGACCGACTGCCTGCCGGAGGCGGACGCGTTCGTGATCGAGGAGAAGCTCGGCGCCGAGGTGATGCAGTCCAAGGACGCGATCGAGGGGCCCCGCGCCTTCCTGGAGAAGCGGGAGCCGGTCTTCACGGGGGAGTAGCCAGCGATGGCGTGCCGGCCCCGGTCGGCCGGCCAGGAAGCGAGGTGCGCAGGATGGGACGGCTCGACGGCCAGGTGGCGATCGTTACCGGCGCGGGCGGCGGCATCGGGCGGGAGCACGCGCTGCTGCTCGCCCGGGAGGGCGCGAAGGTCCTGGTCAACGACATTGGCCTGCGCCGGGGCGCGGACGCGGCCGCCGTCGTCGACGAGATCACAGCGGCCGGTGGGACGGCGGCCGCCAACACCACGTCGGCCACCTGGGACGGGGCGGCCGAGATCGTGGCGTCGGCGCTCGACGCCTTCGGCCGGGTCGACATCCTGATCAACAACGCGACCGCCGGCAGCGTCGAGGACCTGTGGCGCTTCCCCGAGGACAGCTGGGACCTGGCCCACGACGTCAACCTCAAGGGCTACTTCGCGCTGATCCGCGCGGTGACGCCGCACTTATGCCGACAGGGGTCCGGGTCGATCGTCAACACGAGCTCCGGCTCCGGTTTCGGCCACCCGTCGAACATCGCCTACGCGGCGGCGAAGGAAGGCGTGGTCGGGCTGACCCGCACGGTCGCCCGGGAGCTCGGCCGGTTCGGCGTGCGCTGCAACGCCATCCGCCCGTTCGCCGCCGGCGCCTCCACCTCGGACTACGCCGTCCGCACGGCACGCTGGGCGCGGCTGATGGCGCTCACGATGGGACCGGAGCCGGGCAAGGAGTCGATCCCGGACTTCGACCAGCGGCAGTTCCCGCCGCGCAAGATCGCCCCGTTGGTCGTCTGGTTGTGCACGGCCGCGGCCCGCGACGTCAACGGTCGGACGTTCCAGGTCGGCGGCGACACCGTGGCACTGCTCTCCGAGCCGGCGCCGGAGCAGGTCCTGCAGGTGCCCGGCGGGGTGACGCTGGACGACCTGGACACCCGGGCAGGCGCCGAGCTGGTGAAGGGCCTCACCAACCCGTTCACCCTGGACGGCTTCCCCGAGCTGAAGGTGTTCGAGGAGTAGCGCGGCCGCACGGTGCGCTCACAGCTCCCTGGTGAGGTGGAACGAGCGGATCGTGAAGCCGTGCCGCAGGTAGAGGCGGTGGGCGTCGTAGCGGTGGGTTCCGGCGGCCAGGTGCACCTGGGCGCAGCCGAGCCGGCGGGCCTCCCGCTCGACCCACGCCAGCAGCCGGGAGGCGTGCCCCTGCCCGCGGGCGGCCGGGATCGTGCTCAGGTCGTCGAGCTGCAGCACCGGGCCGTGGGCCAGCGTGTGCAGCATCCGGAAGCCGGCCGCCGCGACCACCTTGCTGGAGTAGGGGTCGAAGGACCCGACGAGCCGGTAGCCCTGGGGACGCTGCACCTCGTTCACGAGCCGGACGAACCCTGCCGAGGTCAGGTGCGGCCGTAGCTGGCGCATCGCGTCGTACGCCTGCAGGGTCTCGCCGGCGTCCAGCTCCTGGATTCTCACGAGCAGTATTCAATCAGTAGCGAGACGTGAGAATTGGTGGTGATGCCACCGGCAGCCGGCGACCCGGCGAAAGCCCGGAACAGCGGCCGGCGTCCGGTCGTCAGCGGTCGGTTGCCGGCTGGCGGCCGTGGCGCTGGGCCGGCGGGGTGGCGGGGGTGCCGTCCAGCAGGTGGTCGGCCAGCCAGCGGGTGACCTCCCGGACGAAGCGCAGCCGGTTCGCGCGGCGGGCGATGTCGTGCCCCTCGTCGAGGAAGTACAGCTGCTGGCAGGTGCCGCCGCCGTCGGCCACGGCCGCGACGGCCTGCGCGGCCTCGCGTACCCCGACGTTCGTGTCGTTCGCGCCGTGCACCACCAGCAGCGGCGCGGCCAGGTCGGTGGCCAGCCGGTGCACCGGCGACAGCGCCCGCAGCAGGTCCTGGTCGGCGACCGGGTCGCCGTACTTGGTCACCGCGGCTGCCGCGATCCACGGCTCGGTGTCGGCGTAGAAGGTCTCCAGGTCGGACATGCCGCAGACGTCGACGCCGGCGCGGAACAGCCGCGGGTAGGTGACCAGGGCGGCGAGCGTGAGGTAGCCGCCGTATGACCGGCCGCCGATCCCGACCCGGGCCGGGTCCGCCAGGCCCGAGCCGACGAGGTACTCCCAGCAGGCGGCGACGTCGGCGATCGCGCCGAACCGGCCGGCCAGGTCGTCGGAGCGCTCGAACGCCCGGCCGTAGCCGGCCGAGCCGCGCACGTTCGGGGCCAGCACGGTGATCCCCCGGGCGGCCAGCGCCTGCAGCAGCGGGCTGAACACCGGCCGTTCCTGGCACTCCGGCCCGCCGTGCAGCCAGAGGAAGGCCGGCCCCGGCGGGTGCCCCGCGCCCGGCCGCACCGGGCCGCGCAGCCGCGGCGGCTGGTAGAGCCAGCCGGTCAGCGGCAGGTCGCCGGCACCGCGGAAGACCACCTCGGTGGGCCGGGCCAGCGGGCTGCGCACCGGCAGCACGCCAGCGCGGGCCACGGCGGCCGGGGCCGCGGCGGCTCCCGCCCGGGCGGACGGGGCCTTCACCGCCGGCGCCGAGCCGGCGCGCCTGGCCGGGACGACCGGCACGTGCGAGACGAGCGGCCAGTAGGCCCCGTGCGCGGCGTCGTCGGTCTCCCACAGCTCGCCGGGTGACGCCGGCCCGACCAGCGCCAGCAGCAGGCCGCCAGCGGAGGTCGCGGCCAGCGCGGTCACCACGCCGCCCCCCGGTGGCGGCGGCAGCCAGCGGGAGCGGCCGCTGCCCAGGTCCAGCACGGCCAGCTCGGTCCGCCCGGCCACGTTCCAGCCGAGCACCGCCGAGCTCCCGCCCGGCATCAGGGCCAGGTGCTCCAGGTCGGCGTCGGCCCTGCCCGCCAGCAGCCGCACCGCGCCGACCGCCGGCCACCGCTCGCCCGCCGCGGCCCCGGCGCGCCGTCGGGCGGATCCCGGCTCGTCGACCGGGCCGGGCTGGGCCGGTACGGCGGCCCGCGGCGGGCCGGCCGGCACCCCGACCATCAGCAGCGCGGCCCGCTCGCGGCCGGCGTTGCTGACGACGAGGACGGACGTGCCGTCGGCGCCGAAGCGGCCGAAGGTGACCGTCGCCAGGCCGGCGACCAGCGGGGTGACGGCCCCGGACGCGGTGTCGATGAGCAGCTGGCGGCGCCGGCCGCGGGCGCCGTCCGCGGCGACCAGCAGCCAGCCGCCGGCCGGTGCCGGCCGGATGTCGGTGACCTCGAGCCCGCCCCGGCGCGCAAGCGCCTCGCGGGCGCCGGTAGCCGGGTCGACCAGCAGCGCGCTGGTCTGGCCGGAGGCGTCCGACTCGCAGACCACCAGCCGGGAGCCGTCCGGGGTCCACGGCCCCAGCCGCGCGGCGGTGCCGGGACGGCGCGGCGCCGGCTGGCGCGGCACGGCGGTCAGCACCGCAGCGACATCGGCGGCGGGTGCGCGCCCGGTTGCCGCGCCGGCGCGCGCGGCGGCGCCGGCCTGGTCGGCGGGGCCGCCCGCGCCGGCCCGCCAGCCGGGCTGGTCCGGGCGCAGCACCCGGCCCTGCGCGAGCTCGCC
>JADGHD010000223.1 GCA_019689615.1 Frankia sp.
CGCAGCCGCAGCAGGTTGCGGAACCCCATGAAGTCGGCGACGTGCCAGTTCGCCGGCCGGGAGTGCAGCTCCTCCGGGGTGCCGATCTGCTGCACCCGCCCGGCCCGCAGCACCACCAGGCGGTCGGCCATGGACAGGGCCTCCTCCTGGTCGTGGGTCACGTAGACGGTGGTCAGGCCGAGGCTCTGGTGCAGGCGGCGGATCTCGGTGCGCATCTGCAGCCGCAGCTTGGCGTCGAGGTTGGACAGCGGCTCGTCCATGACCACCAGGGCCGGCTCGAGGACGATCGCCCGGGCGATGGCGACCCGCTGCTGCTGGCCGCCGGAGAGCTGGCCGGGCAGCTTGTCCGCGTGCTCGGTCAGGTGGACCAGCTCCAGGGCGGCCGCGGTGCGCCGCTTCACCTCGGACCGGCTGACCCGGTGCATCTGCAGGCCGAAGGCGACGTTGCGGCGCACCGACATGTGGGGGAAGAGGGCGTAGTTCTGGAACACCATCCCGAAGCCGCGCCGCTCCGGTGGCACGGTGTCCAGCCGGGTGTCGTCGCGCCAGATGCTGCCGCTGGTCAGCGGCAGGAGGCCGGCGAGGCAGTTCAGCGCCGTCGACTTCCCGCAGCCTGACGGGCCCAGCAGGGCGATGAACTCGCCCTGCTGGATGGTCAGGTTCAGGTCGACCAGCGCGTCCTGCCCGCCGAACCGGCGCGTCACGCCCTCCAGCCGAAGAGTGCTGAAGCGGCGCCGGTCCGGTGTGGTCACGACTGCTGGACCTTCCCGCTGCCGATCTCCCGGTCCCACCGGTCGAACGCCGCGACCAGCGCCTTGGCGTCGAGCGGCAGCTCCGTCGGGTTGTTCTCGATCAGGTCTTCGTACTCGGGCCGGCCGAACTCGTTGATCGCGGCCTGGCTCTCCGCCGGCGCCATCGACAGCGGGACGTCGGCGATCGCCGGACCCGGGTAGAAGTAGCCGCTGTCGTAGGCCTTCGCCTGCTGCTCCGGCGTGAGCATCCACTCCAGCAGGGACAGGATCGCAACCTGCTTGTCGACGCTGACCCCCTTCGGGATCACCGCGTAGTGGGCGTCGGTCACCCAGTGGAAGCCCTCCAGGGTGCCGATCTCGGCCTCCTTGGGCACGGTGCCGAGAACCCGCGGGTTGATGTCCCACCCGGTGGTGCTGGCCACGATGTTCACCGTGCCATTGGCCAGGTTCTTCATGGTCTCGGTGGTGCCGGACGGGTAGTAGTCGATGTACTGGCCCAGCTCGGCGAGGTAGGCCCAGGTCTTGTCCCAGCCGTTGATCGGGTCGCTCGGGTCGCTGTCACCCAGCAGGTACGGCAGGCCCATCAGGAAGGTGCGGCCGGGGCCGGAGTTCGCCGGGCGGGCGTACTGGACCTTGCCGGGGTTGGCCTTCGCGTACTCGAGCAGCTCCTCCGCCGTCTTCGGCGGGTTCGGCACGTTCGCCGGCAGGTACTCGATGAGCGGGCCGGACGGGTAGTAGGTGACCGTGACGCCCTGCCCGTCGGCCAGGCCCTGCATGGCCTCGGCAGCCGGCAGGTAGTTCTCCATCCCGGTCAGCCGGTCGGAGAAGTCGGGCAGCAGCTGCATCCACAGGCCCTGGTCGATGCCGGCGGCCAGGCCGTCGACGCCGGTGAGGACGAGGTCGATGTCGACCCGCCCGGCGTCCTGCTGCGCCTTGATCTTGCCCGCCAGCTCGGGCGTGGTCGCCTTGCTGTAGGTGACGTCGCGGACGACGTCCGGGTGCTCCTCGACGAAGGCGTCGATCATGCCCTGCGTGAGCTGCAGGTTGCCCGCGACGTCAAGGATGTTCAGGGTGACGGGGCGGCTCGGCTTGTCCGGTAACCCGGCGCCCGAGGCCGCCGGGGCCGGCTCGTCCCCTCCTCCGCTGTCCGGCGCGCCACAGGCGGTGAGCGCGACGGTCATGGCGGCGACGCCGGCGGTGAGGTAGCTGGCCAGTCTTCGTCGGGACATGACGCTCCTCTCTGGGCCCCGCCCGGGCTGGGCGGGCTATGGGAGATCAGTGGGTGCTGGGGCTGTCGGCGCCGGCCCGGTCGAGCGGCGCACCATCAGGTGGGCGGGCAGCTCCCGACGGGTCGACACGGCCGAGCGGCCGGAGTTCTTGAGCAGCGCGAGCAGGAGGTCGACGCCGGCCCGCCCGGTCTGCTCCTTGGGCAGCGCGATGGACGTCAGCGGCGGGTGGACCATGGCGGCGGCGACGATGTCGTCACAGCCGATCACGCTGATCTGGCCGGGGACGTCGATGCCGCGGGCGACGAACCGGTTGAGCAGGCCGAGCGCGACCAGGTCGTTGTAGGCGATCACGGCGGTGACGCCGGCCGCGACGGCCAGGTCCGCCGCGGCGACGCCGCCTTCGAACTGGGGCAGGAAGCTGCCGAGGACCGTGAGCTCCACATCGGCGCCGCCGTCGGCGGTGGCGCTGATCGCGGCGCGCAGGCCGCGCAGCCGCTCCCGGTTGGCCCACGACGTCCGCGGCCCCTCGACGTAGCCGATCCGGCGGTGGCCGAGCGCGACGAGGTGCGCGACCGCCTGGCGCATCCCGTCGACGTTGTCGACGGTGACCGACGGGATCCGCCCGACGCGGCGGTTGAGCAGGACGAGCGGCGTCTCGGTGGCGGCCGCGCGCAGCTCGTCCTCGCTCATCCGGGGCGAGGCGATGACCATGCCGTCGACCTGCTTGGCGAGCTGGCGGACCAGCGCGACCTCGACCGCCGGGTCCTCGTCGGTGTCGGCGACGAACACGGCGAAGTCGGCCTCGCGGGCCCTGGCCTGCATCCCCTTGACGACGCCTGGGAAGAACGGGTTGGCCAGGTCCGGGACGATCAGGCCGATGTTGCCCGTCCGGCCCGTGATCAGGCCGCGGGCCGCGCGGTTCGGCTGGTAGCCGAGCTCCGCGGCCGCCCGCTGGACCCGTTCCCTGGTCGCCGGGCTCACCAGCTCCGGGCCGGCGAGCGCGCGGCTGACCGTGGACACGGAGACGCCGGCAGCCCTGGCGACATCCTTGATCGTCACTGGCACGCGGGTTGATCCTCCTCTGCCCGGCCGGGGCCAACCACGGATCCCGGAATGTGACCGGGACCGCTTCCGATCTTGTCGGGCTAGTCTGAAATCGTTTGCACAACATGTCAAGGGGGCGTTTCCAGACGGGTCTTGACGGCTTCGTTCCAGCCATCCACAGTCATGGAAACGTTTGTGACACTGGGTCAGCCGGCGCGCCGGGCATGGAGCGGCACGGCCGCCGGCCTTCGCCAGCGTCCCGGCGTCACCTGTCCCCGCCCCCGAACAGACCCGGAGGTCCCGGCGTGACCGGAGGTCTCGACGTCAGGCGACTCACGCTGGATCCCGACCGCGCGTTACCCGCCGAGCCGGGCACGCGCGCGCTCGCCCGGCAGATCTACGCGGCGAGCGCCGCCCTGCCGCTCGTCTGCATGCACGGCCATGTGGACGCCAGCCTGCTCGCCGACGACGCGCCCTTCACCGACCCGGCCAGCATGCTGATCACGCCGGACCACTACGTCACCCGGCTGGTGCACTCGGCCGGGGTGCCGCTGGAGGCGCTCGGCATCGGCCCCGAGGAGGAGCGCGAGCACGACCCGCGCCAGATCTGGCGCACCTTCTGCGCGCACTGGTACCTGTTCCGCGGCACCCCGAGCCGGTTCTGGCTGAGCCACGAGCTGGTCGACGTGTTCGGGGTCACCGTGGCCCCCTCCGCCGAGACCGCCGACCTGCTCTTCGACGAGATCTCGGAACGGCTCGCGCAGCCGGAGTTCCGCCCAAGGGCGCTGTTCGAGCGCTTCGGGATCGAGCTGCTGGCCACGACCGACTCCCCGATCGCCACCCTGGACGACCACCGCCGGCTCGCCGCCGAACCGGGCTGGGCCGGCAGGGTCATCCCGACCTTCCGCCCGGACCCGCTGCTGAACCTCGACCACGCCAACTGGGCGGCGGAGGTCGCCGAGCTGGCCCGGCTCACCGACATCGACACCGGCGACTACGAGGGCTTCCTCGCCGCGCTCGGGCAACGCCGCCGCGACTTCGCCGCCGCCGGCGCGCTGGCCACCGACCACGGCCACCGCACCGCCGACACCACCCCCATGCCGGCCGCCGATGCGGCCAGGACCTACGCGGCCCGGCTGGCCGGCGAGGAGATCAGCGAGGCCGAGGCCACCGCGTTCGCCGCGCACATGCTCTTCGAGATGGCCCGGATGTCGGTCGAGGACGGCCTGGTGCTGCAGCTGCACCCCGGGGTGCTGCGCGACCACCACCGCGGCGTGCGCCGCCGCTACGGCAGCGACCGCGGCTTCGACATCCCCGTCCCGGTCGACTACGCCCGCGGCCTGCGCCCGCTGCTCGACGCCTTCGGCCGCGACCCGGCGTTCCGGATGATCGTCTTCACCGTCGACGAGACGACGTACTCCCGGGAGCTGGCCCCGCTGGCCGGCGTCTACCCGGCGCTCAAGCTGGGCGCGCCGTGGTGGTTCCTGGACAGCCCCGAGGGCATGCTGCGTTACCGCCAGGCGGTGACCGAGACCGCCGGCTTCTACAACACGACCGGCTTCGTCGACGACACCCGGGCGTTCGCCTCGATCCCCGCCCGGCACGACCTCGCCCGCCGCATCGACGCCAGCTACCTGGCGCGCCTGGTCGCCGAGGGCCACCTCGGCCTGGACGAGGCCATCGAGACCGCCATGGACCTGGCGTACGCCATCCCCCGCGCGGCGTACGCCCCTCGCCCGGCCCGGCGGGCCGCCGCACCGGCCGCGTCGAGGAGGACCGCATGACGCAGCCGATCCCGCCAGCGCCGCCGGCGCCCGCTGCCGAGGACGCGGCTGGCACGATCGCGGCGATCGCCACCGACCGGGTCCTGCCGGTGATCGCCCTGCCGGACGCGGCCGACGCGGCGCCGCTCGGCGAGGCGCTGCTCGCCGGCGGCCTGCGCTGTGCCGAGGTCACCTTCCGGACCTCGGCAGCGGCGGCCGCGATCCGGGCGATGGCGGCGCTGGGCGAGCTGGTCGTGGGCGCCGGCACGGTGCTGACCCCCGGCCAGGTCGACGAGGCGGTCGCGGCGGGGGCCCGGTTCGTGGTCAGCCCGGGCTTCGGGCCGGCGGTCGTGCGGCGCTGCCAGGAACTGGGCGTCCCGGTGTTCCCCGGCGTGCAGACGCCGACCGAGATCCAGCTGGCGCTGGACCACGGGCTGGACACGGTGAAGTTCTTCCCGGCCGCGCAGGCCGGCGGAGTGGACATGATCAGGGCGTTGGCGGCGCCGTTCCGGTCGGTGCGGTTCATCCCGACCGGCGGGGTCAGTGCCGCCAACGCCGCCGACTACCTGGCGATCCCGGCGGTGCTCGCGGTCGGTGGCACCTGGATGGTGCCGGGGCAGGCGCTCGCCGCCCGGGACTGGGACCGGGTCAGGAGCCTGGCCGCCGGCGCGGTCGCCGTGGCCCGGGCGGCCCGCCCGCCCCGCTGAGCCGGGACGAGCGACGAGGACGGTGAACATGAGGATCCGAGGCGCGTCGGAGTGCCGGTATGACCTGGTGGCGTTGGGCGAGGTGATGCTGCGGCTCGACCCGGGAGAAGGGCGGGTGCGCACAGCCCGCTCGCTGCGGGTCTGGGAGGGCGGCGGCGAGTACAACGTCGCCCGCGGGCTGCGCCGCTGCTTCGGCATGCGCACCGCGATCGTGACCGCGCTCGCCGACAACGAGGTCGGCCGGCTGCTGGAGGACCTGATGCTGACCGGCGGCGTCGACCTGTCGTTCGTGAGCTGGGTGCCCTACGACGGGGTCGGCCGGCGGGTCCGCAACGGGCTGAACTTCACCGAACGCGGCTTCGGCGTGCGCGGCGCGGTCGGGGTGTCCGACCGGGGCCACACGGCGGCCAGCCAGCTGCGGCCCGAGGACGTCGACTGGGACCACCTGTTCGGCACGCTCGGCGTGCGCTGGTTCCACACCGGCGGGATCTACGCCGCGCTGTCCGAGACGACCCCGGAGGTGATCGAGGCGGCGATGACGGCCGCCCGCCGGCACGGCACCGTCGTCTCGTACGACCTGAACTACCGGCCCAGCCTGTGGCAGGACATCGGCGGCAAGGCGCGGGCCCAGGCGGTCAACCGCCGTCTCGCCGGCCTGGTCGACGTGATGATCGGCAACGAGGAGGACTTCACGGCGAGCCTCGGCTTCGAGGTGCCCGACACCTCCGACGCGCTCGACGACCTGGACTCGGCCAACTTCCGGCGCATGATCGAGGAGGTGGCCAAGGAGTACGACAACTTCGAGATCGTCGCGACCACCCTGCGCACGGTCCGCACCGCCACCAGCAACGACTGGGGCGCGCTCGCCTGGTCCCGCGACACCGGCTTCGTCGAGGCCACCCACCGCGCGCGGCTGGAGATCCTCGACCGGGTCGGCGGCGGCGACAGCTTCGCCTCCGGCCTGATCTACGGCCTGCTCGCCGGCCACGACCTGGCACTCGCCGTCGAGTACGGCGCCGCCCACGGCGCGCTGGCGATGACAAC
Organism: Frankia sp.; assembly: GCA_019689615.1. Lineage (GTDB taxonomy): Bacteria > Actinomycetota > Actinomycetes > Frankiales > Frankiaceae > Pseudofrankia. Next base: position 6,540 of record JADGHD010000223.1, read on the forward strand.
CCCCGGCGACACGTCCATGGCGAGCCTGGCCGAGGTGGAGCGCCTGGTCCGCGGCGGCGGCGCCCGCGTCCAGCGCTGAGCACCGGGCGGAAGGTGCCGCCCGCCGGGAGCCGGCGGCCAGTGCCGCCGACGACCTGGGCTACCGCTGGTCCACCGGGTGGTGGCCTGGCCCGGCGGCGACTGGGGCCAGGCCGCCGGGCCAGGCACCGGTACGGCCGTCAGCCCGCCAGCAGCAGCCCGCGGACGAACGCAGCCTGCCCGGCGTGCTGCAGGTCGTCCGCGATCACGCTGACGAGCCGGACCCCGAGCGTCACCGGCGGGTCCCAGGAGCGGTCCACGATCCGGTCCAGGTCGGCGTCGAGGAGGGTGGCGACATAGCGGACGGTCTGGTCGTGAACCGCGTCGTAGTACCCGGTGAGCAGCCCCGCATCGCCCACCCGGACGGCGTCGACCTGCTCGGGCGTGTGCCCGTACCCGTGCGCACCCGGCGGGAACGGCAGCGCGAACCGCTCGTACCACCCGGCCGCCGTCCACACCTGCTCCCGCCCGGCCACCTCGGCCACGTGGTCGTCCTGCACCCGGGCGAGGTGCCAGACCAGCCAGCTGATCGAGTTGGCCCGGCCGTCGATCCGGTGGTTGAGCTGCTCGGCGGTCAGGCCGGCCACCGCGTCGTGCACCGCCTCCCGTACCCGCCCGAACCCGTCCAGCAGCACGTCGGCGGTCGTGGCCACGGCGATCATCTCCCCACGCGGCGGGTCCCGTCCCGCGCTCCAGCGTCGCACGGCCCCGCCGCCGCATCGACCGCGAGGGGACGTGCCCGCTGGCCGCAGCCAGCTCCGCCGGCGGTGATCAGCTGACGGGCAGGCCGAGGAGGTCCGGCAGCGCGGCGGCGAGCGCGCGGAAGGCCCTGCCGCGGTGGCTGATGGCGTCCTTTTCGGCGGCGGTCAGCTCGGCGTTGGTCCGCGTCTCCCCGTCGGCGACGAAGAGGGGGTCGTAGCCGAATCCGTTCTCGCCACGTGGGGCGGTGAGCAGCCGGCCGCGCAGTTCGCCGTGCACGACGTGCTCGCGGCCGTCCGGGGAGGCGAAAGCGGCGGCGCAGACGAACGCGGCGCCGCGCCGCTCCTCGGGCACGTCGCTGAGCTGGGCCAGCAGAAGCTCGTTGTTCGCCGCGTCGACCGCCGCCCGCCCGCCCTCCGC
>JADGHD010000224.1 GCA_019689615.1 Frankia sp.
GCCCATCGTGGGGGCCCCGGCTTCCGCGGGGCGGGCGGGCCGGACCGGTCCCGGCCGGCTGGCGGATACCCTTCGAGCGTGACGGACAGGAACCGCGGGCGAGCGGACGGGCAGGGCGCGCCGGAGGGCGCGAGCGACCTGTCGTTGGTGGAGAAGGCGCTGGCCGGGCGGTTCCCGCATCGGATGATCCCGGATCTCAACCGGATGCGGGACCTCGTCGACCTGCTCGGCCATCCCGAGCGGGCGTTCCAGGTCGTGCACCTCACCGGCACCAACGGCAAGACCTCGACGGCCCGGATGATCGACTCGCTCCTCCGGGAGTTCGGACTGCGGACGGGCCGGTACACCTCGCCGCACCTGGAGAGCGTGACCGAGCGGATCGGCATCGACGGCGAGCCGGCCGACCCGGAGGTGTTCGCGCGGGCCTACGACGACGTCGCGCCGTACGTGGAGATCGTCGACGGCCGCCACGCGGAGCGGGTCACGTTCTTCGAGCTGCTGACCGCGATGGCGTTCGCGGCCTTCGCCGACGCGCCCGTGGACGTCGGCGTCATCGAGGTCGGCATGGGCGGCATCTGGGACGCGACCAACGTGGTCGACGGCGCGGTCCAGGTCATCACCCCGATCGCGCTCGACCACCGCGAGCTCGGGACGACCCTCGAGGAGGTCGCCGCGGAGAAGGCCGGCATCCTGCGCCCGGGGGCGACCGCGGTGCTCGGGCTGCAGCCGCTGGCCGCGTCCCGGGTGCTCCTCGAGCGGGCGGCCGAGGTGGGCGCCACCCTCGTCCGGGAGGGGCTGGAGTTCGGCGTGGCCCGCCGGCAGGTCGCCGTCGGCGGGCAGCTGCTGACGCTGCACGGGCTCGGCGGCGACTACGACGACGTCTTCGTGCCGCTGCACGGCGAGCACCAGGCGCACAACGCCGCCTGCGCGCTGGCTGCGGTGGAGGCGCTGCTGGGCGGCCCGGACAGGCAGCTCGACGTCGACACGGTGCGGGCCGGGTTCGCGGCGGCGAGCTCGCCCGGCCGGCTCGAGGTGGTCCGGCGCTCGCCGACGATCCTGCTGGACGGCGCGCACAACGTGGCCGGGGTCGAGTCGCTGGTCGCCGCGCTGACCGACGCGTTCTCGTTCGAGACGCTGGTCGGGGTCGTCGGGCTGCTGTCGGACAAGGACGCGCACGGCATGCTGCGCGTGCTGGAGCCGGCGCTGACCTCGGTGGTGATCACACAGAGCTCCTCGCCCCGGGCGCGTCCGGCGGACGAGCTGGCCGCCGTCGCCGTGCAGATCTTCGGCCCGGACCGGGTCGAGGTCGCCCCCCGGCTCGACGACGCGATCGACGCCGCGGTCCGGCTGGTGGAGGACGAGGCCGTGGCCGGCGGTGGCGGGGTGGTGGTCACCGGCTCGCTGACCACGGTCGGCGAGGCCCGTCACCTGCTGACCCGCTGACCTGGTCAGCCGCGCTGCCTCGGCGGCGGGCTGCGGCCCGGTCGACCCGTCGGCCGGCACGGTAAGTTGGCCCGAGACGCCGGGGTGTTCCCGGCGTGGGCCGACAACGTGGCCAGCACGGTGCTCGTGTCCGCCGTGTCAACGATGACAAGAAATGAGGAGCCGAGTGTCCGCCGAGCGCACTCTCGTCCTGGTCAAGCCCGATGGCGTCCGCCGCGGCCTCGTCGGGGAGGTCATCAGCCGCCTCGAGCGCAAGGGCCTCACCCTGGTCGCCCTTGAGCTGCGCACGCTGGAGCGGTCGGTCGCCGAGACGCACTACGGCGAGCACGCGAGCAAGCCGTTCTTCGGTGAGCTGGTCGACTTCATCACCTCCGGCCCGCTCGTGGCGCTGGTCGTCGAGGGCCCGCGGGCCATCGAGGCCGTTCGCACGCTGATGGGCGTCACCGACCCGGTGAAGGCGGCCCCGGGCTCGATCCGTGGCGACTTCGCCCTCGAGATCGGCGAGAACCTGGTCCACGGCTCGGACTCGCCCGAGTCGGCCAAGCGCGAGATCGACCTGTTCTTCCCGGGCCTGGGCTGACCTTCGCCGTCCGGCATGGCGAGGCGTCGAGTGTCGCGGCACTCGGCGCCTCGCGCGCCCGCCGCGCCGCCCGGCCATGCGACCGCGGTGCCGCTTGGCCATGCCAACCGCCGCGCCGCCGCGCCGTTCGGCCATGCCGGCCGCGGTGCCGCTCCGCCATGCCGGCCGCGGTGCCGCTCGGCCATGCCCGCCGTCGCGGCGGGCCGCCGGTCGCAACCGTGCGGCTGCCCCCGTCACCGGTTGGGGGTGAGCCTGGCGCTGGGACCGGCGTGGCGGCCCGGGTGGCCGGCGCGCCCGGATCGGCGGGTATGGGCCGGGCTGCCGCCCGCCGTCGGCGCGGGGCGGGCGCAGGACGGGGGAGTGCGTGCCGGTGCGCGCCGGTCGCGCCGTGGCCGGCGGGCGGCGGGCGGAATGAGCCGGTCGGTGACAGCCTGACACGATGCCGGTCAGCGCGGCGGACTGTCAGCGGCGCGGTCTAGGCTTTCCGTAGTCCTCTACGAAGCACCGCTCCGTAAGGCCAGAGATCTTTTCGCCTGAAGAACCCTGATCGTGTTCGAGTGTCCAGGGCCGGCGGCCTGCTCCAGCATGCCCGGAGGGGCCGCGGGCGCGGGACGCGTGTCTCCGGGAAGGTCGGCCCTGAGATGTCCAGTTCTCTGTCGTTCCTCGGCCGCGACATGGCCGTCGACCTCGGCACCGCGAACACACTTGTCTACGTACGCGGTCGCGGGATCGTCCTGAACGAGCCGAGCGTCGTCGCGATCAACACGACGACGACGGGCATCCTCGCGGTCGGCACCGACGCCAAGCGCATGATCGGCCGGACGCCGGGCAACGTCGTCGCGGTCCGCCCGCTCAAGGACGGCGTGATCGCCGACTTCGAGACCACCGAGCGCATGCTGCGCTACTTCATCCAGAAGGTGCACCGGCGCCGGCACTTCGCCAAGCCACGGCTGGTGGTCTGCGTGCCGTCCGGGATCACCGGCGTCGAGCAGCGGGCCGTCAAGGACGCCGGCTACCAGGCCGGCGCCCGCAAGGTCTACATCATCGAGGAGCCGATGGCCGCCGCGATCGGCGCCGGCCTGCCGGTCCACGAACCGACCGGCAACATGGTCGTCGACATCGGCGGCGGCACCACCGAGGTCGCGGTGATCTCCCTCGGCGGCATCGTGACCAGCCAGTCCATCCGCACCGCCGGCGACGAGCTGGACCAGGCGATCATCTCCTACGTCAAGAAGGAGTACTCGCTGATGCTCGGCGAGCGCACGGCGGAGGAGATCAAGATGGCGATCGGCTCGGCCTACAAGGCGCCGGACGAGCCGAGCGCCGAGATCCGCGGGCGCGACCTGGTCACCGGCCTGCCGAAGACGATCGTGGTCACCGCCGAGGAGATCCGCAAGGCGATCGAGGAGCCGGTCAACGCGGTGATCGACGCGGTCAAGGTCACCCTCGACCGCTGCCCGCCGGAGCTGGCCGGCGACATCATGGACCGCGGCATCGTGCTCACCGGCGGCGGCGCGCTCCTGCGCGGCCTGGACGAGCGCCTGCGGATCGAGACCGGCATGCCGATCCACATCGCCGACAACCCGCTGCACTCGGTGGCGCTCGGGTCGGGCAAGTGCGTGGAGGAGTTCGAGGCGCTGCAGCAGGTGCTCATCTCCGAGCCCCGTCGTTAGCCCTTCGGGTGCGGGCCTGACGCGCTGGTCGGACAACGTCGGCAGCGGGGTGACAACGCTTGGCCGAGGTACCGCGGCGGTGGGAACACGACGGCTGCGCCGGTCGTCCGCACCTGGCGAGGATCCCGTGGCGTGGGCCCGTGCCGGTGGCTGACCAGCACCGGCCCGCCGCCCCGGTGGCCGCGCGACAACGACGTCGACGTGGGATTGGGAGGAGCTCGTGGGGCGTGACATCAAGCGGTCCCGCCTGCTCGTCCTCACCCTGGTCGTCATCACGTTCACGCTGATCACCATCGACTACCGGACAGGCCGGGCGACCAGTGGCCCGCGCGGCTGGCTGCACTCGGCGGTCGGCGCGGTGGAGGACGGCGTCACGACGGTGGTCCGGCCGATCGGCCGGACGGCGTCGTCGTTGCTGCACCCGAACCGGTACCAGAACCGGGCGGACCAGCTCGAGCAGGAGAACGCCGAGCTGCGCCGGCAGCTGGCCGACCGGGACGAGATCACCCGGCTGGCCGAGGACCTGTCCGACCTGCGGCTGCTGGCCGACCGTGGCCAGTACACGATCATCCCGGCCCGGGTGATCGCGGTCGGCGACGTCAGCGGCACCGACTGGACGGTCACCATCAACGCCGGCAGCGACGACGGGGTCACCGTCGACAAGGTCGTGCTGAACTCGGCCGGCCTGGTGGGCACGGTCGAGTCGGTCACCAGCAACACCGCGACCGTCCGGCTCGCCTGCGACCCGCGCAGCCGGATCGGCGCCCGGCTGGAGGGCACGCAGCTGCTCGGCGCGGTGTCCGGCGGCTCCGGGCCGAACACGCTGACGTTCACGCTCTACGACGCGTCCTACCGGATCCAGGAGGGCGAGCGGCTGGTCACCTTCGGCAGCCTCGACTACGTCGCTGGCGTGCCGATCGGCGAGGTCACCCGGGTGACCGAGGTCGGCGGGCTGTCCAGGACGGCGGAGGTGAAGCCGTACGCCTCGGTCGGCACGCTGGACCTGGTCGGCGTGGTCGTCGGCGGCCCGCCGGCCGACCCGGGCGACCGGGTGCTGCCGCCGCGCACGCCGCCGGCCGACGGGCAGCCGGCGCCGCCCGCCGGCACGCCGGAGCAGGGCACGGCGGCCGCGCCGCCCACGGCGGGGGCGGGGTGAGCCGGCCGTGAGCGTCCTGCCGATGTCCGGGCCGCACGAGGACGACGGGATCAGCCCACGGGTGTTCGCCGTCGCCGCGGTCGTGCTGCTGGCGAGCGTGATCATCCAGCTCAGCGTGGTCGCCCGGCTGGCGCTGCCGCTGGGGCGGCCGGACCTGGTGCTCACCCTGCTCGCCGCGATCGCGCTGGTCGAGGGGCCGGCCACGGGCGCGCTGCTCGGCTTCACGGTCGGCCTGTTCGGCGACCTGACCTCGACCCACGTGCTGGGCACGTCGGCGCTGGTGCTGTGCCTGGTCGGGTACGCGGCCGGCCTCGCAGCGGACCTGACCGACCGGTCCGTGCTGGCCGCGCTGCTGGCGATCGCCGGCGCCGCGGCCGGCGGCACGCTCGGCCACCTCGGGCTCGCGGCGCTGCTGGGCGACGGCGCGGTGGCGCCGGGCGTGGCGCTGCCGCGGGCGCTGGCGGCCGGGCTCTACGCGGCGCTGGTGGCGCCGTTCCTGTTCCCGGCCGTGGTCGCCGGGCTGCGGCGGGTACGGCGGGTGCGGCCGTGAACGAGGGCCTGCGCACCCGGATCGTGCTGCTGCGGGTCCTCGTCGTCTCGCTGCTGGTCACGCTCGGCGCCCGGCTGTGGGTGCTGCAGGTGCTCGACGGCGACCGCTACCGCCGGGTGGCCGAGACCAACCGGGTGCGCGAGGTGGTCACCCCGGCCCCGCGCGGCATGATCCTCGACGACCAGGGCGAGGAGCTGGTCCGCAACCGCAGCTCGCTGGTCATCTCGGTGAACCGCTCGGTCACCGACCGCCAGCCGGACCAGGGCCGCGCGGTCTTCGAGCAGCTGTCCTCGGTGATCGGCATGAGCGTCGAGGACATCGAGCGGAAGATCAGGTTCTGCTCGGCGACCGTGCCCCAGCCGTGCTGGAACGGCTCGCCCTACCAGCCGGTCCCGGTGGCCAAGGACGTCAGCCCCGCCCAGGCGCTCGCCATCATCGAGCACCCGGACCGCTTCCCCGGCGTCACCGCCGACCTGCAGGCGGTCCGCGAGTACCCGTTCGGCCCGCTGGCCGGGCACGAGCTGGGCTACCTCGCCCCGGTGAGCCAGGAGCAGCTCGACGAGCAGGAGGAGCGGCGCAAGAAGGGCGAGACCGTCGAGAGCCCCTACCACCTCAACAGCCTGGTCGGCGTGGCCGGGCTGGAGGCGGTGTACGACGGCGCGCTGCGCGGCAGCGACGGGGTGGAGGCGCTGGAGGTCGACCGGTTCGGCCGGGTGTCCGGCACCGCCTCGTCCACGCCGCCGTCCGCCGGCAACCACCTGGTGCTCAACCTCGACCGGGGCGTGCAGGCGGCCGCCGAGCAGGCCCTGCAGGACCTGCTGAACCGGCTGCCCCCGACCGGCCAGGCCCGCACCGCGTCCGCCGTCGTGCTGGACGTGCGGACCGGCGGCGTGATCGCCCTGGCCAGCCTGCCGTCGTACGACCCGTCGGTGTTCGTCGGCGGGATCTCCGAGCAGGACTACAAGGCGCTGTCCGACCCGGCCAACGGCATCCCGCTGCTCTCGCGCGCCTACCAGGGCTCCGGCCCGGCCGCGTCGACGTTCAAGGTGGTCTCGACCGCGGTGGCGATGCAGCACCTGGGCGCGCGGCCAGACCAGCGGTTCGACTGCGCGCCGACCCTGCAGGTCGGTGACCAGGTCTTCCACAACTTCGAGGGCTCGTCGGCCGGCCCGATCACCCTGCACCAGGCGCTGGTGATCTCCTGCGACGTCATCTTCGACAAGTTCGCCTACGACGAGTGGCTGCGCGACGGGGGGCTGCGCAACGGCCGTGGCCCGTACCCGGAGCCGGCCGAGACGTTCGCGCGCACCGCCGAGGCGATGGGCTTCGGCTCGCGCACCGGCATCGACCTGCCGGGCGAGACCGCCGGGGCCGTCGTCGACCGGGCCGAGGCGAAGGCGATCTGGGAGGAGCTCAAGGACGCGTACTGCCGGCGGGCGCAGAACGGCTACCCGGAGGAGCCCGACCCGGTCAAGGCCGAGCGCTACCGCCAGTACGCCGCCGAGGCCTGCGTCGACGGCTACCTGTACAACGCGGGCGCCGCGGTGCAGTTCAGCATCGGCCAGGGCCAGTACCTGTCGGTCAGCCCGCTGCAGCTGGCCGCCGCCTACGCCGCGATCGCCAACGGCGGCACCCTCTACAAGCCCAGGCTCGCCAAGGCCGTGATCTCCCCGGACGGGAAGGTTGTCCAGCGGATCGAGCCGGAGGTGAAGGGCACCCTCCCGATCCGGGGGGACATCCTGCAGTACATCCGGGACGCGCTGCTCGGCGTGACCACCGAGCCCGGCGGCACGGCGACCGGGGTCTTCGCCGACTGGCCGCGTGACGTCATCCCGATCGCCGGCAAGACCGGGACCGCCGAGGTCGAGGGCAAGGGGGACACCGCATGGTTCGCCTCGTTCGCCCCGGCGAACGACCCGCGCTACGCCGTCGTCGTGAGCGTCCCGGAGTCCGGCACCGGTGCCACCTACGCGGCCCCGGTGGCCAAGGAGATCTACAAGGCGATCTTCGGGGTGGGCCGGCCGGCCGAGCTGCCGGGCGGGCTGCCGCCGCAGGACCTGCCGACCGTGGGCGCGGACGGCGCCATCGTCAGCGTCCCCGCCTCGCTGACCCAGGGCCCGACGGCCACCCCGACCGCCGGCGCCGAGGCCGGGCCGGCGAGCGGCGGCGAGGCGGGCACCGCGGCGGCTGGCACCGACCAGGCAACGCCGGCCCCCGACGGTCAGCCAGCGCCCGCGAGCCCCGGCCAGCCGGCAGCCGGCAGCGGCGGCCTGCCCGCCGGTGGATCGCAGCCGCCGGCGGACGGCCGGGCGCCGCCCTAGGGC
>JADGHD010000225.1 GCA_019689615.1 Frankia sp.
CCGGGTGACCAGGCCGCGGCCCGAGCGTCGGCGGCGTCAGGCGTGCCCGGCCGGTGCCGCGGCACCGGCCGGCTGCTCGTCGGTGCGGCTGGGCACCCGCACGGCGAGCACCAGGATCAGCACGGCGATCGCGGCGGCGGCGACGAACGCCCAGCGCAGGCCGCCGACGAAGGCGGCGTCGGCCGAGGCGTCCCCGGCGAGCAGCCGGTCCTCGCGCGCCTCGAGGACGACGACCAGCAGCGCCGTGCCGATCGCGCCGGAGACCTGCATGATCGCGCCGAACAGCGAGCTGCCGTGCGAGTAGAGGTGCTGGGGCAGGGCGCCGAGGCCGACCGAGAACACCGGGGTCATGATCGCGGAGAGCGCCGCCATCATCACCACGTGCAGGGCCAGCAGCAGCGCGAACGGCGTGTCGCTGCCGATCCGGCTCAGCAGCGCCAGCGTGGCGACGGTCAGCACGGCGCCGGGGACGACCAGCGGCCGGGCGCCGACCTGGTCGTAGAGCCGGCCCACCACCGGCCCGAGCAGGCCCATGGCCAGCCCGCCCGGCATCACCAGCAGCCCGGTCTGCAGCTCGCTGAGGTCGCGGATGTTCTGCAGGTACAGCGGCAGCAGGAACATCGAGCCGAGGAAGGCCATGTGCACGGCGGCCATCAGCAGCAGCGACACCCGGTAGCCGCGGTAGGAGACCGTGCGCAGGTCGAGCAGCGGCCCGTCGCCGCCGGTGTCCGCCCGGCGCTGCAGGCGCAGCTGCAGCCAGACGAACGCCGCGACCAGCGCGGCCCCACCAGCGATGATCAGAGCGACGAGGACCGGGTCGCGCGCCCCCGCCTCGCTGAGCCCGAACAGCAGCCCACCGAAGCCGACCGCGGACAGGACCACGCTGACCCAGCTGATCCCGCCGGCCTGGGGCTCGCCGACGTTCCTGAGCTGCCGCAGCCCCGCCACCGCGACGGCGACGGCGATCGGCAGCATCACCCCGAAGATCAGCCGCCACGACCCGACCCGCAGGATGATCCCGGAGACGGCCGGCCCAAGCGCCGGGGCACAGGAGATCGCCAGCGTCACGGTGCCCATCACCCGGCCGCGGTCCTTCTCCGGGACGACCGTCATCAGCGTCGTCATCAGCAGCGGCACCATCACCGCCGTGCCGGCGGCCTGGACCGCCCGGCCGACGATCAGTACCTCGAAGACGGGCGCGACGGCCCCGATCACGGTGCCGGCGCTGAAGGTCGCCATGGCGATCGCGTAGGCGCGCCTGGTGCTCACCCGTTGCAGGAACCAGCCGGTCACCGGGATCACCGCGGCCATGACCAGCATGAACACGGTCGACAGCCACTGCGCGGTGCGCGGGGTGACAGCGAACTCCGTCATTAGCCGCGGCACCGCGTTCACCATGATCGTCTCGTTGAGGATCACCACGAACGTCGCGGTGACCAGCAGCTTGATGACCAGCGGTGTCCGCGGCCGGGCCGCGCTGGCACGGCGGCGGGAGACTTCCGGGTGGCCGGTGGTCCCGCCGGGGGCGGGTCTGGCGGCGGAGTCCGTGGTGGGCTCGTCCTGGCCGCCCTCGGCGATGTCGTTCTCGTGCGTGCTCGGCGGTGCGGCCATCTCGGTGTTCAGCGCCTCTCAGGTCCGTGTTGCCCAGGTCTGTGCTGCCAGCGCCAGCTCCGCCCGGTCGGGCAGCCAGGACAGTGTCCGTTGGTCAGACCGCTCGCCGAAGCGAATTTCATCGCCGGTCCCGCGCCAGCGCGGGGCGGTGCGAACCCCCAACACCAGGCCAAACGCCGTTGTTCCGCACACGGCGCGCCGCGTCGGCCCTCTTTGCTGTCAGAAGGATGCCAAGCCGACACGGCCTGGCTGTGAGCAACGTCACCGTCACGACTGCCGCGCCGCTGATCTCCGGTCGTGCCCCCCGCGGTCGTGATCGGGGCCCGTCCGCGACGCGTCCGGGTCACGACCGGCGGGCGCGCCCTGTCGCGGCCAGCCGTGGTTTGTGAACACCGCCTGTCCGCGGCGGACCAGGGGCCGCCGCGGCCGGGGCGCTGTTTCCCTGTACCGGACGGTGTAACAGGGTCGAGAAGTTTTCCGGGAGCCTGTAAATAGGCCGTGAATGATCGCGGGAACGCGCTGGTCCGCCCCTAGTCTCACCGCAGCCGACAGGCGTCGGCGACCGGGCCCGGCCCGGTGGAGACCGAGCAGGAGGTGCGCGGATGGTTCGCCCGCTGGTCCAGTTCGAACGGGTGGAGCGCACGTTCGGGTCGGTACGCGCGCTGGCCCCGTGTGACCTCTCGGTGCAGCGGGGCGAGCTGGTCTCGATCGTCGGACCATCCGGGTGCGGAAAGTCGACGCTTCTGCGGCTCGCCTCCAATCTCGACAAGCCGACCGGTGGGCGTATCCGGTTCGCCACCGACAGCGTCGGCTACGTATTCCAGGACCCGACGTTGATGCCGTGGCGAACGGTCCGCGGGAACGCCGAGCTGCTCGGCCGGCTCGCCGGGATGAGCCGGCGGGAGGCGCGCGCCGCGGCCGAGGCGGCGCTGGCCACCGTCGGGCTCGCCGACTTCGCCGACCACCTGCCGCGCCAGCTCTCCGGCGGCATGCGGATGCGGGTCAGCCTGGCCCGCTCGCTGGTGATCAACCCTGAGGTGTTCCTGTTCGACGAGCCGTTCGGCGCGCTCGACGAGATCACCCGCGGGCGGCTGAACCTCGTCCTGCTCGACCTGTTCGCCCAGCGCCGGTTCGCCGGCCTGTTCGTCACCCACTCGGTCGAGGAGGCCGTCTTCCTGTCCACCCGGGTCGTCGTCATGTCGGCCCGGCCGGGGCGGATCGTCGCCGAGTTCGAGGTCCCGTTCGACCTGCCCCGGCGGCTGGACCTGCGCTACACCCCCGAGTTCGCCCAGCTCGCCGGCAAGGTGGCCACCGCTCTCGAGGAGGCGTCGTGACCGATGTGACCGTCGCCGACGAGGCGATGCCCGAGGCGTCGGCGCGTCAGGAGGGCAGGGCCCGCAGGCGGGCCGCCCGGGGCGCCGCGGCCGAGCCGGCCGACCGGCCGGGGCTGGCGCGCCGGCTGGTGCGGGGCTGGGTGCCGCCGCTGCTGCTGGCGCTGGTGCTGATCGGCGTCTGGTACTACGTCAGCCTGGTCGCGCTGCGGCCGGAGAAGCGCTTCCTGCTGCCGCCGCCGCACGAGATCTTCACCGAGGGGTTCGCGGACCCGCGCGTGCGGGCGGACATCCTCGAGGCCACCTGGGTCACCACCAAGGCCGCCATGCTCGGCCTGGCCATCGCGGTCGTGCTCGGGTCGGGGCTGGTGGTGCTGATGGCCCAGGCCAGCTGGGTGCGGCGGTCGTTCTACCCGTGGATCGTCGTGCTGCAGACGATCCCGACGCTGGCGATGGTGCCGGTGATCGGGTTCTGGTTCGGCTACAGCCTGGCGCCCAGGGTGACGGTCTGCGTGATCATCACCATGTTCCCGCTGGTCATCAACCCGCTGCAGGGCATGCTCGGCGCCAGCCGCGGCCTGCACGACCTGATGACGCTCGGCGGGGCGAACCGGCTGACCCGGCTCATCCAGCTCCAGATCCCCGCCGCGCTGCCCGACTTCTTCACCGGGCTGCAGTCGGCCGCCGGCCTGTCCGTGGTCGGCGCCACGGTCGGGGACTTCTTCTTCGGCCGCGGCGAGATCGGGCTGGGGCTGCTGATCTCGAAGTACACGCAGCGGCTGGAGTCCGCGCCGATGCTCGCGGTCGTCTTCTCGACCTGCGTGCTCGGAGTCCTCGTCTTCCTCGCCTTCGGCGCACTGGGGCGCCGAGTCGTCGGCAGGTGGTCCGAGGCCTGGGGCGCCCGCTGACCCGCCGCCCAGGCGCTAGCGACCAACCGAACACAGATCTTCCGGAGGGAGCCCCTATGCACACGCCTGCCCTGAAGCGGCGGCGATCGTTCGGCCGGCGGCGGCCGGTCACCTGGGGAGTGGTGGCCGCGGTCGCCGCGGCGGCGCTGGCCGCCTGCGGTGGCTCGGACGACTCCCCGAGCGACGGCGGGAGCGGCGGCGCCGCGGCCAGCGGCCCGCTCGCCGGCGTCTGCCCGTCGACAATCGTCTTCCAGACCGACTGGGAGCCCGAGGCCGAGCACGGCGGCATCTACGCGCTGATCGGCGACGACTACACGCTCGACACCGGAAAGCGCGCCATCACCGGCCCGCTGATGGACGGCGACACCCCGACCGGCGTCGACATCGAGATCCGGGTCGGCGGCCCGGCCGTCTCCTACCAGGAGCCGTCGGCGCTGATGTACACCGACGACTCGATCCTGCTGGGCTTCGGCCGGATGGGCGACATCATCCCGCTCCAGGACACCACTCCGGTGACGGCGATCCTCGCCACCATGGAGAAGAGCCCCTACGCGATCTACTGGGACCCGCAGACCTACCCCGACGTCAAGACGATCGCCGACCTGAAGAACACCCCGGCCAGCATCCTCACCAACGGCGAGCAGAGCACCTGGATCAACTACCTCGTCGGCACCGGCGTCATCGACCCGAACAAGATCGACGAGAGCCAGTCGAACAAGCCGGCCACCTTCGTCGCGGCCGGCGGCAGGGACGCCGAGGTCGGCTTCATCACCGCCGAGCCGTTCATGTACGAGCACGAGGTCGAGGCCTGGGGCAGGCCGGTCGTCGGCCAGCTGATCGCCGACGCGGGCTACCCCGAGTACTTCCAGGCGGTCATCGCCCGCACCCCGGACATCACCGCCAAGGCTGACTGCTTCAGCAAGCTGGTCCCGGTCATGCAGCGCGCGATCGCCCGCTACATCGACTCGCCCGAGCAGACCAACAAGCTGATCGTCGACATCGTCCAGCAGTACGACAGCGCCTGGAAGTACGGCGCCGAAGCGGCCGACTTCGCCCACTCCGAGGGTGTGCGCATGGGTGTCCTCGACAACGGCCCCGGCGGCGTCATCGGCAAGTTCGACGAGGCGCGGGTGCAGAAGCTGATCGACATCGTCCGCGACTACGGCTCGGGTGACCTGTCCGTGCCCGACGGCCTGACCCCGGACACGGTCATGACGAACCAGTTCATCGACGACTCGATCTCCGCCACCACGGCGCTCACCCAGTAGGCGGGACCACCAGATGCCCAGCGCCGCCGACCTGCTGCCGTCCGCGCGGCTCGCCGCGTCCAAGCGGAAGATCCGCGCGCCGTTCGCGCTCGACCCGACCATGTGCTTCTACTCGCCGCAGACGAACGTGGACGCGCTCACGCATCCACGGGTCAGCGAGTGGCACCGGTTCGTCCAGCGCGAGTGGACCCCGACGCCGGTCGACGGCGCGGGGCGCCGCCTCGCGCTCCTCCTGCCGTGCACGAAGTACAAGCCGTACCCGACCAGCCGCGAGCACCGGGGCATCAACGCCGCGCTGCTCGCGGCCGGCTGGCGGCCCGCGTCGGGTCAGCCCGCGACCCCGGCCGAGCTGTACCGGGTGCTCGAGCCGGGGGAGGGCCGCGACCTGCTCCACACCGGCCCGCTCGTCCGCGCCGCCCGTCCCGATGACGTGACCGGCGGCGACGGCGGGCTGGTCGTGCTCGACCGGTTCGTCCTGTCCGAGCCGCTCGGCATCGTGCCGTACGAGCACGCCATGTGCTTCCGGGACGGGCCGTCGCCCGCGACCTGCTACGACGACCCCGGCCTGTTCGAGGCCCGCGGCACGTCGGTCTCGCCGGAGCGCCCCGACTGCACCGCCACCCCCCGCCCGGACGGAACCTGGGCGTGGGGGCCGGCGGAGCGGGAGGCGTTCGCCCGGATGCACAACGCGATGGCCGAGGTCATCGCCACCACGCTGGGCCGGGTCGCGCCGGCGTACCAGGCGGTCGTCGCCTGGACGTCGCCGGGCCTGACCCACCGCTCGTTCCTCGCCGACGCCGCCTTCCGGGCCGCCGACGGGCTGCCGGCCAGCCGCGACGGCGTGTCCGGGCCGGTGAGGCTGGTCGGCGTGCTCGACACCATGCCGGGGCTGGTCGAGATCCTGCCCACCCGGGCGCAGCTCGCCGCGGCGCGGGCGGCGCTGCGCGACCGGCTGGCCGCCGAGGGCCGAAACGCCAGCTCCCGGGCGGTCGGCGCGGTCTTCGCCCGCGGCGACGGCCACGACACCCCGCTCGGCCTGCCCGAGCTCGCCCGCCAGCTCGCCGCCCGCCTCGACGACCTGGCCGGCGTCAGCGCTCCTGCGGCGGTGGCATGACCGGGGCGATCACGATCAGCCGTGACGGCACCGGCCCGGGCCGCCCGGCCGGCGGGAGCGTGGCCCGGTGAGCCGGCACCTGGTGCGCGCCCCGGCTTGTTTATAAGCCGCGGGGCGGCGCGCGGCCCCCCCCCCGGGCGCGGCCCCGGGGCGGGCCGCGGCCGCCCGCGCCGCGCTCGCCGGCTGGTCGGCCGCCGCCCCGTACCAGCGGGCGGCGGCGCTGGCGGCGGCGGCCGACGAGCTGGCCGGTCGGGTGGAGGAGCTGGCCTGGCTGCACGCCCGCGAGTCCGGCAAGATCCTTCCCCAGGCCCGCCACGAGCTGGCCGGGGCGGTCGGGCTGCTGCGCCGCAACGCCGAGCTCGGCCGGCTGGCGGCCGGCCAGCTCGCGCCGACCGGCGCGCTTCCCGGCGGGGAGCGCGACCTGACCTGGGTGGAACGGGTGCCGCTCGGGGTCGTCGTCGCCGTGGTCCCGTTCAACTTCCCGGTCGAGCTGGCGCTGGAGAAGGCGGCGGCGGCGCTGGCCGCCGGCAACGTCGCCATCGTCAAGCTGCCGCCGCAGAACCCGCTGGCCACCGCCGAGGTGCTCGCCGTGCTGCGCCGGCACCTGCCCGCCGGTGTCGTCCAGCAGGTCTACGGCGACACCGCGACCTCGGCGGCGCTGTGCGCGGCGCCCGGCGTCGACGCGGTGTCGCTCACCGGCTCCGTCGGCGCCGGGATCGCCGTCGCGAAGGCAACCGCCCACCTGCTCCGCCCGCTGCACCTGGAGCTCGGCGGCAACGGCGCGGCGATCGTCCGCCCCGACGCCGACCTCGACCACGTGGTCAGCGAGACCCTGCGCGGCCGGCTGCTGATGAACGGCCAGGCGTGCGCGGCCACCAAGCGGGTCATCGCGCACCGCGCGGTGGCCGCGGAGCTGACCGAGCGGCTGGTCGCCGCGTTCGCCGAGGTCAGGCCGACCGACCCGGTGGCGGACGGCGCCAGCCTCGGCCCGCTGATCGACGCGGGCGCGGCGGCCCGGGTCGAGGCCCAGGTCCAGCGGGCCCTCGACGAGGGCGCGAAGCGGGTGCTCGGCGGCCCGCCGCAGGGCGCGTTCTGCCCGCCCAGCGTGCTCGCCGACGTGCCGGCCGAGGCCGCCGTCCTGCACGACGACGAGATCTTCGGTCCGGTCGTGCCGGTCACCGCGGTCGAGGACGACGCCGATGCGCTGGCCCTGGCCAACGCGACCAGCCTGCGGCTGACCGCCGCCGTCTTCTCCGCCGACCTGCCCGCGGCGATCGCCTTGGCCGGCCGGCTGGACTTCGGCGGCGTCGTGATCAACGGCACGAACAACTACCGCCCGCCGGTCGTCCCGTTCGGCGGGGTCGCGCTCGCCGGCAGCGGTCGGGAGGGCGACGGCTGGACGATCAACGAGCTGACCCGCACCCGGTTCATCGCCCTGCGCGGCGTCCGCCCGGCCGGCGTGCCCCCGGTGCCCGGCGGC
>JADGHD010000226.1 GCA_019689615.1 Frankia sp.
CCCGCGGCGGCACCAGGGCCGCGGGGGCCGGCGGCAGGGGGGCCGCCGGGCCGTCCACCCGGACGTCGACGAGGACGTCCACCGGCGCTGGCGGCGCGATGGCCGGGGCATGACCAGGACCGGCGACGACGTCGAAGACCGGCGGCTGGGCTGGCGCCGGCAGGCCGACGGGCATGTCCCCGGCCGGCACCGGTACCGACGCCGGCACGAATGGCCCGGTCTGGTTGGTCCGCGCCGGCGGTGACAGGCCGGGAAGCCAGGCGGCCCGTGGCGCGGCGTCCGCGCCGCCGGCTGGAGCGCCACCATCGGGTGCCGGGGCGCCGTCGGCTGGGCGCTGGGGTGGCGGCGCGGACGCCAGCGAGGCGTAGTCCGACATGCCGCCGGGAACGGGCCGTGCCGGCTGGTCCGGCGGGTCCAGGTCGCCGACCGAGACCGTCCACCGGCTCTCCGGCGAGCTGTACCGCGCAGACATGATGAGGGCAGGGTACGACCGCCCGGCCCGGTGGACTGCCGGCGCACCCCCGCCGCCGGGCTGCCGGTCCGGCCTGCCGGTGCCAGGCTAAGGATGCCGCCCCGCCCAGGCCGCCCCGGCAGGACGCTCCCCCGCGATGGGTGACCTCGTGGCAGTAGCGTGATTAACCGACTACAGTGGGTAGCAGACCGAAAGCACGTCTTCTCGGCCCGTCCGTCGGCGCTGGCGGCCCGCCCAGGCGCGGACAGGCACCGGCCGGGTCGCCGCGCCCGCTGGGCGCACCGCACAGCTCGGCCCATCCGCCCTCTGCCCACGGAGGTTTCGACATGCCGGTCGGTCGTCCTCGCGGCACCGCGGTGCCGCCCCCGTTGTCGCCCCAGCCCGACCCGACCGACGCCGAGTAGGGGGCCGCCGTGGAGGTCAGCCCGACGGTCGCGGCCCTCGTGATCGGGTTTCCGCTGCTGATGCTGTTCGTCCTGCTGCTGATGAACGCGGTGGAACGGCGGCTGACCGGCCCAGGAAGGCCGCGAGGCGGCAGCGACGGCCGAGACCGCCCGCTCGCCACCGCCAGCGCCGCAGCCACCGCCACGCCGGCACCGCCGCCCGCCACCGTGACCAGCACACCGGCTGAGCCAGCCGCGCCGCTCGGTTCCGCGAACTCCCCCGCCCCGACCTCGCGCCCCGCCGCTGCCGCGTAGGCGCGTCCCGCGGATCTTCGACCCGCGCGGATCGACGGCCGCGGGCCGCGTCCACCGGGACCGCGCGAACGCCCAGGCCCGAGCCAGTCTGGGGGCCGCGCCCGCGCACCGCGGCCGGCGCCCGCCTGGACGGTCACCGGCGAGGCCGGCGGTGGGCCGGCTGGCTGGCCGCCGTGCGGCCCGGGCCCGTCGCGCCGGCGGCCAGCGGCCGGGGCCGGTGTCAGGTCGGCTGGCCCGGGTGGGAGGTCTGTCGTGGCTCCCGTCGCTCCTGCTGGACGACCGTCGGCACCGCGGCGGATGGGGCGGCGACGGTGGCCGGGGCGGAACCGGCCGGAAGGGAGCCAGCCGGGGCCGGGCCGGTGACGGCTGTGCCGGCCGGCGGGACGAACCGGAGCCGGCCGGCCAGGCCCGTGGCGGCGACCAGCTCCGCGAAGGCCGGGGTGGCACCGCGGATCTCCAGGGTGGACCGCACCCGGCGCAGCAGCAGGTCGGCCCGCAGCAGGGCAGCGAGCCCCGGGATGTCGATCCGGCGCAGCCCGCCGACATCCACCGTGACCGTGCCGCCGCCCCGGCCGAGCAGCTCGCCGATCTGGTCGCGCAGGCAGCGCCGGCCAGGACCGTCCAGCTCCCCCACCAGCTCGATGAGCACGTCGTCGCCGCCCCGCGCGTCGCGGTGCACCGTCAGCCGCAGTGCCCCGGCGTCGACCCGCATCGCACCCCCGATTCCCCGGCTGCCGCGCCTGGCGGGCAGCAAGTGGTTACGGAGAGTAACACAGGGTGGTCGGCCGAACCGCGGCGCGGGCACGCGGGCGCCCCGCCGCGGCTGGCTCACCTGCCGGGCCCCTGCGCTACCGGCTTATCCGCCGTGACCGGCGCGGAACCGCCGGATCAGCTCGTTGGTGGACGAGTCGTGGCCGAGGGCTGGTTCGTCTCCAGACGCGAGCTCCGGCACGATGCGGCCGGCGAGGACCTTGCCCAGCTCGACGCCCCACTGGTCGAAGCTGTTGATTCCCCAGATCGTGCCCTGGGTGAACACCTTGTGCTCATAGAGCGCGATCAGCTGGCCGAGGGTGAACGGGGTGAGGGCCGGGGCCAGGAGGGTGTTCGTCGGCCGGTTCCCGGCGAACACCCGGTGCGGCACGAGGTCCGGCGCCACGCCCTCGGCGGCGACCTCCGCCGCGGTCCTACCGAAGGCCAGCGCCTCGGTCTGGGCGAAGAAGTTCGCCATCAGCAGCAGGTGCTGGTCGGGCTGGTCGGGTGGGGCGATGGCGCCGCCAGGGCCGCCGTTCTCGGGCTGCCCGGCCGTCACCGAGCGCGGCGGCTCGATGAAGCCGATGAAGTCCGCCGGCACGATCGTGGTGCCCTGGTGCAGCAGCTGGTAATAGGCGTGCTGGCCGTTTGTGCCCGGAGTGCCCCAGACGACCGGGCCGGTCGCGGTGGTCACCGGTCGGCCGGCCCGGTCGACCGACTTGCCGTTGCTCTCCATGTCGAGCTGCTGCAGATAGGCCGGAAACCGGCTCAGATAGTGGCTGTACGGCAGGACGGCGTGGGTCTGCAGGCCGAAGAAGTCCCGGTACCACAGCCCGATCAGGCCCAGCAGGACCGGGAGGTTCCGCTCGAACGGCGTGGTCCGGAAATGCTCGTCCATCGCCCGGAAACCGGCGAGCAGGTCGCGGAAGTTGTCCGGCCCGATCGCGATCAGCAGGGAAAGCCCGATCGCCGAGTCCATCGAGTACCGGCCGCCGACCCAGTCCCAGAATCCGAACATGTTCGCGGGGTCGATGCCGAACTCCGCCACTTTCCGCTCGTTCGTCGACACGGCGACGAAGTGGTTCGCGACGGCGTCCTCGCCGAGCGCCGCGACCACCCAGGCCCGGGCGGTGCGCGCGTTGGCGATGGTCTCGAGGGTGGTGAAGGTCTTCGACGAGACGATGAACAACGTCTCCGCCGGGTCGAGGTCGTGGGTGGCCTCCCAGATGTCGGCGCCGTCGACGTTCGAGACGAAGCGGGTCTCGATCGACCGGTCCGTGTACGGGCGCAGGGCCTCGGTGGCCATCGCCGGCCCCAGGTCGGAGCCGCCGATCCCGATGTTCACGACCGTGCGGATGTGCCGGCCGGTGGCGCCGGTCCACACGCCGGAGCGGACCCGGTCGGCGAAGGCGTACATCCGGGTGAGCACCTCGTGCACGTCCGGTACCACGTTGTGGCCGTCGACCAGGATCGAGGCGCCCTCGGGGGCGCGCAGCGCGACGTGCAGCACCGCCCGGTGCTCGGTCGTGTTGATCTTCTCGCCGGTGAACATCGCCTCGATCCGGTGGGCGAGCCCGGCCCGCTCCGCGAGCGCGACCAGCAGCCGCACCGTGTCGGCGGTGAGCAGGTTCTTGGAGTAGTCGAGGTAGACGCCGTCGGCCTCGGCGGACAGCTGCTGCGCTCGTTTCGGGTCGGCGGCGAACAGGTCGCGCAGGCTCGCGCCGGCGAGCTCGGCGTGCGCCGCGGCCAGCGCCGCCCACTCGGGGGTCTGCGTGATCACAACCGGCTGCGTGGCGTCGTCGCCGCCACCGGCCGGGGAACGATCGGGACTCGGCATGTGCCCAAGTCTGCACCCAGGGCATCCGTCTCTCCGGCTCACCGGCGCCGCAGCGAACGACACCGGCTTGGCCAACAGCGCACCGCGTGGTCAACGGAGGGTCATAACCTTCGGTGGCTGTCACCGATCCGACGCCCGCCGACGTGCCCCGGTGAGGAGAAAGCCAGGGGGGCGAGGCCGTAGTATCGCCGGGTACACGACGAAGGGCGCGGATTACGGCCCGGGCGCGGCCTTCGTGTCTTTGTACTGAGTGCGTAGCTGACCGAGCCGGCAGGCGAACGGACCAGAACCTTGCTTATCGATCGTTCTCTGGTAGAGGCCGCCCTCCCCGGTTACCAGGTCGAAGGAGACCTGGGCAAGGGCGGGTACGGCCTGGTGCTCGCCGGCCAGCACCGGCTCATCGGCCGCAAGGTCGCTATCAAGATCCTTCTCGATACCTCGGAGGACCCCGAGCTGCGCTCCCGGTTCCTCTCCGAGGCCCGGGTGCTGAGCGAGTTCGACCACCCGCACATCGTGCGCATCCACGACTACGTGGAGCACGAGGGCACCTGCCTGCTCGTGATGGAGCTGCTGTCCGGCGGCACGCTCAAGCAGAAGATGGCCGCCGGCAGAATCGAGCCCGAGTCGGTCTGCGCGATCGGCCTCGCCGCGGCGTCCGCGCTGGCCACCGCGCACTCCGCCGGAGTTCTGCACCGGGACGTCAAGCCGGACAACATCATGTTCGACGGCTCCGGCCTGCTGAAGGTGACGGACTTCGGTATCGCCAAGATTTTCGACGGCGCGGAGACGACCGCCAGCGCGATCCTGGGCACCCCGCGTTACATGGCGCCCGAGCAGATCACCGGCGCCCGGCTGTTCCCGGCGACCGACCTGTACGCGCTCGCCGGCGTGCTGTACGAAATGATCGCCGAGCGCCCGCTGTTCGGCCGGCCGATGGCGGTCCAGCCGCTCACCCACCACCACCTCAACGTGATGCCGGAGCCGCTCACCGCGGTCCCGCCGCCGGTCTCCAACGTGATCATGAAGACCCTGGCGAAGGACCCGGCCGCGCGGTTCAGCGACGCAACCGAGTTCGCGATCGAGCTGGCCAGGGCGAGCTGCCAGTCGTTCGGCCCGAACTGGCTGTCCCGCGCCGACATCAAGATCCGGGTCGAGGACGAGATCCGCGACGCGGCGCTCGGCGCCTCCTCGTCGACGGCGAGCCGCGCCCCCCGCACTCCGCCGGGGCTGTTCCCGCCGCCCACCGGGCCGGCCGGGCCCGCTGGCTTCCGCCCAGGCCCTGGCGCGCCCGGCTACCAGCAGCCCTTCCCGCCTGCGCAGCCCACGCCGGGCCCGCGGCCGCTGCCGGGCCAGTACGGCCCTCGTCCACCCGGCGTCCCGGCCGCACCCGGGCAGGTCTTCCAGCCGGGCCCGGGGCGGCCGCCGGTCACCCCGCCGCCGGGCCACCCGCAGTACGGCGCCGGGCCAGTCCCGGGCGCCGGCTGGCCGGGGCAGACCCCGCCATCTCAGCCGCTGCCGCCGCCAGCCCCCGCAACGCCCGGGATCACCCCTGGCCCGACACCCATGCCCCGCTCGCCGGTGCCACAGCCCGCCGCGCCCACCTTCCGCCCGGGGGCCGGCTGGCAGCAGCCCGGCGGCGCCCACCGGCCGCCACAGCGGGGCGGCCTGTTCGGCCTGTCCCGCAAGGCCACCTACCTGGCGACGGCGCTGCTGTTCGTCCTGGTCGCCGGCCTGACCACGCTGATCGTGCTGGCCACGAGGAGCAGCGATGGCGGCGACGGGGGCGATGGCGGCTCGTCGGCCGCCGGCTACGTGGGGCCCACGCTGTCGGTCGACGGCATGCAGCCGTACGGACTGTCCATCGACGAGGACGGCATCCTGTACATCCCCAGCTTCATCACCGACTACGTGCACACGATCGCGCCGGACGGCACGGTCGCGGTGCTCGCGGGGAGCGGCTCGACCGGCTTCTCCGGTGACGGCGGTCCGGCCACCGCCGCCGAGTTCGACGGCCCGGCGACCGTCGACTGGGACGCTGCCGGCAACATCTACATCAGCGACGCGCTGAACTTCCGGGTCCGCAAGATCACTCCGGACGGCATCATCACGACGGTCGTCGGGACCGGCGTCGAGGGCTTCTCCGGTGACGGCGGCCAGGCGACGGCCGCGCAGATCGCCGGAGTGGAGGGGATCGCCGTGGCCGACGACGGCACCCTCTACCTCGCCGACTACAACAACAACCGGATCCGCAAGGTCACTCCGGACGGCATCATCACCACGATCGCCGGCACCGGGGAGGCCGGCTTCACCCCCGGCCCGACCCCGGCGACCCAGGCACAGCTCAACGGCCCGAACGGGCTGGTGCTGGCCCCGGACGGCACGCTGTACCTCGGCAACATCGGCAGCGACACGATCCAGAAGATCACCCCGGACGGCATGCTGAGCACCGTGGCCGGCGACGGCTCCACCGGTGACGGCGGTGACGGCGGCCTGGCCACCGACGCCCAGTTCGACAACCCGATCCCGGGCCTCGGCCCCGACGGCACCCTCTACATCGCGGACTACAACAACAACAAGATCCGTATGGTCGACGCCGAAGGGATCGTCACCACGATCGCCGGCACCGGGACGGAGGGCTTCTCCGGTGACGGCGGCGCCGCCACCTCCGCCGAGCTCGCGCAGCCGGGCGCCGTGGTCGTGGACGGCTCGGGGGCGGTCTACTTCCCTGACAACGGCAACCTGCGGATCCGCCGGATCGACCCGGACGGGACGATCAGTACCGTCGCCGTCCAGACTGGCGTGTAGCGACAGCGTCCCGGCGATGTCCACTCCAGTCAGCGACCTCGTCGCCGCCGCGCTGCCCGGCTATGACGTCGGGGCCGAGCTGGGCAGGGGCGGCTTCGGCACCGTGCTGGCGGCCCGGCACCGCCTGATCGGCCGGGACGTCGCGGTCAAGGTGCTGCTCGCCGACGTTGACGACGTCGGCCGCGGCGCCTTCGGCAGCCCGGCCGCCGACGCGGACGCGGCGAGCGACCTGCGCTCCCGGTTCCTCGCCGAGGCCAGGGTGCTGGCCGGGCTGGATCACCCGCACGTCGTCCGGGTCTACGACTACGTCGAGCACGCCGGGCTGTGCCTGCTGGTGATGGAGCAGCTCACCGGCGGCAGCCTGCGGGAGCGGGCGGCCCGTGGCCTCAGTCCTCAGGCCGCCTGCGCGATCGGCCTGGCCGCCGCGGCCGCGCTGGAGGCGGCCCACCGCGTCGGCGTGCTGCACCGCGACATCAAGCCGGACAACCTGCTCTTCGGCGCGGACGGGGTGCCGCGGGTCACCGACTTCGGCATCGCGAAGATCGTCGAGACGACGGCGGCGACCGCGACCGGGCTGCTCGGCACGCCGCGCTACATGGCGCCGGAACAGATCGAGGGAACCCGGCTCGGCCCGGGCACCGACCTGTACTCGCTCGGCGTCGTGCTGTACGAGCTGCTGACCGGCCGGACGGTGTTCCCGCGCGGGCTCGCGGTGCCCGCGCTGATGCACCACCACCTGTCCGTCCCGCCGCAGCCGATGCCCGAGGTGCCGCCGCCGCTGGCGGCCGTCGTGCTGGCCATGCTGGAGAAGGACCCGGCCAACCGGCCGCGCAGCGCCCACGAGCTGGCCATGATGCTCGCCGCGGCGGCGACGGCTGTCTTCGGGCT
Source organism: Frankia sp. (assembly GCA_019689615.1). Classification (GTDB taxonomy): domain Bacteria; phylum Actinomycetota; class Actinomycetes; order Frankiales; family Frankiaceae; genus Pseudofrankia. Next base: position 7,451 of record JADGHD010000226.1, read on the forward strand.
GGGCTGGCTCGCGGGTGCCGGGGTGCCGGTCCGGGTGCCCGAGGACGTGCTGACCGCCGCCGGTCACCGACTCGGCGACACCCTGCCCGTCCCCGGCTGGCCCGCGACGCCGGCCGTCGTCCCGCCGGCCTATCCGGGGGCACCGGCCGGCGGCCCGCCGGCGCCGCCATCGAACTGGCACACCCCGCCCGGAGCACCCGGTGGCAGCTGGTCCACCCCGCAGGACTCGCCGGCCGGCGGCACGCCCCCACCC
>JADGHD010000227.1 GCA_019689615.1 Frankia sp.
GTTCTCCAACTCACTCAGCCGCGGCACCGTCATCGCCGCCCGCCCCTCCGGATCCAGCCCGATCCGAGCCGCACACGCATTGATCTGATCAACCGCCTGCTGCTGCGTCCAGCCAAGCGCAACGCGAAGGGCCACCCGAGGACGCAACCGAAACCGCCGGGCGAACTCGAGCGCGATCTCCTCATGCGTCATCCCGACCGCCCGCATCCGGGCCCGAAGCTCATCCTGCTCGGCACGCAGGCCCGGCCTGGCCATGACGACGCGGCACTCCCTTCCGTCCTGGCCGCCGACTGGCCCGAAGCCGCGGGTCCCGCGACAACTGACCGACCACCGTCAGGGTAGTCGCCCCAGCACCCTCAGAACAGATCGGCTGCCAGGGCAGACGGGAGCCTGTCGTGTTATGCGGAGGCGCTGCCGAATACGGCCTCCTGTGCGGCCTGCGCGAGAGTGGCCTGTGTGGTCGCTGCCAGCCCGAGCCGATTCCAGTGGAAGAGCACATGCAGCGAGATGATCGCGCGGATTCCCCGTGTGAGTGTGCCGTTCTCCCGGAGGATTCGGAGTTTTCTGCCTGCGTCCTCGAAGGCGGTGAGCCAGTCGGTGTCGACGAGGTCTGCGCGGGCGTTGCCGAGGAGGATGTGGCGAACATCGCCGGTGAACGAAGCCCAGACCTGGGGGTCGGGTGGTAGGTCGGCCGGGGTGGGGCGCTGTTCGGTGACCTGGGCCCAGACGTCGCCCTGTTCGTTCCAGTCGAGTCCCGCGGCGCGCATGAGCGCGGTGCACAGGACGAGGGAGTGCTCCCGCCGGTCGGCTGGGTCGCTCTGGAGGAAGGTGAGCAGATAGCGGCTGTCGCGGTGGAACAGCGCATGCGCGGTGTCCATGCTGTCCGGACCACCAAAGGCCCGCACCTCTGGCTCGTAGATGTCGCCGGTCCAGCGGACCCCGTCAGTGAGGAGCAGGTGAACGGGGTCGGGGTTCGGCTCATCGCGGCTGTCCGCAGCCGTGAGCAGGTAGCGCAGGCGCCAAGCGCCTTTGCGGATGAAGAACCATGCGGTGATGAGGCCGGCGTCCTCGGCGGCGGGGAGGACGCGGGCGAGGTGGCCGACGGCGTGGCGTTCCCGTTGGTACCAGTCCGATCCGGGATAGGTGATGTTGATCTGTTTCCAGGCTGTTCCGTCCACAGGCGGGCCCTTTCGGTCAGCAGAGCAGGAGGCAGGCGTCCCAGCGGGTCCTGGTACCGGCAACAGCCAGGTCGGCACCGGCCGCGCCGCTGAGGAACCCCCTAGGTTCGGTGGCCGCGGGCATCGCGTGCTGGTGCAGGTGCACCAGCGGTCCGATCGGGATCGGGGCGAGCGCGTCGGCGGTGATCCGGCGGGCAGTGGTGAGGAGCCCGGCGGTGCCGTGGCAGATGCCGCGGTCGACGATGCGGCCGAGTTGGGCCGGGTCCTTGATGCATGCGGCGAAGGCCGCCTCGGCGCCTCGCTGGCGGGCGATGTCGCCGAGAGCGATGCCAGCCAGCTGCTGGGCACGAGCGATCCCTGGCGTGCCGTAACACCACGACGGGCGCAACGGGCCGGGCTGGCGCGGCGCGGCCCGGTCGAGGTCGTCGAGCGTGACGAACTCAGGCCACCACGCACCGCCGTCGCTCTGCCGTTTCCAGGTGTCCAGCCACTGGCAGATCCGGTTGAGGGCCTCTGGATGACCGTCGACGGTGACCCCGTCAATCAGCGTGAGGGCCAGCAGAGTGGCCGGCCCGGCGACGCCGTGGGCGATACCGTGGTTGCTGTGCCCGCCGGCCGGGCCCGGCTGGTTACGGTTCGGGCCGTGGGAGCACCACCAGCCAGGGAGACCGTCGATCGGCTCGGTGAGACGCACCAGGTAGGTCAACACATCACGGAGCAAGTCGAGATCACCGACGCGGCGCAGGGCGACGCCCATGCCGGTCAGCCCGCGGATCAGGTCGAACTCGGCGTACCGCGGTCGCTGGCGTCCGTCGATGCGGCGGTGAGCTGCTTCCAGACGTCGACGGGTCACCGCCGCGGTTCCCGTAGCGGCGGTCGCTCGGGCGCGGGCGAGGCCGGGGTGGTCGGAGGCGGCGAGCACGAATGCGAGGGCGGGGGCACCGTAGTAGAGGCTGGCGGGCTCGGCGACGCTGACACCCTCGGCAACGGCCTGCTCCAGCGCCGCGTACGCGGCTGGCCAGTCGCCGGTCTCCAGATGGAGCAGGGCGATGCCCGCTGCTCCCTCGGCGAGCGACTGCCCCGCGGTCACGATGCTCGCCGGACAAGGTCGGTATGGACGACGGCGCGGGCCAGGCGCAGGCAGTGCCGCTCGGAGGCCGCGTCGACTCCGATCATCCGGGCGTGGTGCAGGTGCAGCAGGTCGGCCAGCAGTTGGTCGGTATTCAGACCGTCCCGGGTGGCGCGGGTGCGATAGGTCGCCAGCGCCTGGGCCAGAGCGGCATCGCCATAAGGGAGGCGGGCAGCTGCGAGCTGTGCGGGTGTCAGGCGGGGGCCGCCCCGGTGGGGCGCGTGGTCGACCAGCCAGCGCGCACCGTCGCCGGTGAACCCGCGCACGATGGCGATCATCCCTGCCGCGGTGGCGGCCTGCCGGTCACCGGACAGCCGTCCGAGGGCGGCGCGGGAGTCGGCGGCGAACACAGCCTCGGCCGCGGCGTGGGTCGGCCCGCTTCCGTAACGGGTTTCCGGCCGGTAGGTGGCGAGCGTGTAGTCGGCCAGCAGGCCGCCATCGTGCAGCCGCTGCGCCCATTCCGCGAGGTCGTGAGCGACGTCGGCGAACCGCGCGGTTTCCCCGAGGGGAATGCGTAGTCGCAGATGGGGCTCGGGATGGGGATACCGCAGGAACCACCAGCCCACCGGCAGGTTGGGGAAGTCGCCCAGCTGGGCGAGGATTTGATCGCATTGTCCATACAGTCGGGCGTCCAGCCACCGCGACTGGCCAGGCCGGTGCGCGAGAGCGCTGACAGGACGGGCCTGCCGATGGGTTGGGGGAGGGACGGTCGCCGCGCGGGCAAGGGTGAGCAGGAACTCGGTGGGTCGGCCGTCTATCCAGTCAGCCGACCCACCGGCCTCGATGAGCACGGCGCGGCCGTGCCGGTCGAGGTGGCTGCGCAGCACCGCGAGATGGGCATTTTCGTCCAGATCGAGGCGCAGTCGCACATCGTCGTCGCCCACCAGCACCTCACGCGGCAGCCGGTAACGTTCGCGATGCCGCTGCCAGGACGCCTTCCACTCCGGCCAGCTCGCGGTACGGGGGCCAACCAAGGCCGCGGGGATGGTCCAGCGGGCAGGGTGCAGGATCGAACGGCCCCGCCGGACCCGCGGGAGGAACGGCAGCCCACGGGCTTGGCCCCAGTCGAACCGGGCGCACGGCGCCGTCCCTGCTGTCCAGATCTCCGTGAGAAACCGGACGAGCGGCTGCTGGCCGCTGGGAAGGCGCACGCAGTTGGCCAGCAGCGGCTCCACCAGACGGCCGGTCGAGCGGGACATCAGCCACAGCCCGTCGCTGTCACCGGCCACGGCCAGGTCCGCCACCGTCCACTGCGGGTTGGGATGAAAGTCGCCAACGGGCAGCAGCGGCAGGAGTTCGGGGGTGCGGGCGACGGCGGCCAGTCGGACGTCCAGCGGAGGGCTGGACAGCTGTACGCTGGCGGCGCCGGGCATCGCCGTCGGCAGACTGGCGTAGACGCTGCGGAAACGCTCCAGCTCAGCGGGGGTCAGCAGGTGCAGGAACCGGGCGGCGGCGACCCCGGCGTGACGGGCCCCGCTCACCACCGTCAACGTGAATGCGCCACGGTCGAGGTCGCGCAATGTGGCGGCGGCGAGGCTGAACCGCAACTCGGTATGCGGGATCGGCGGACGGTCATCGTCGCCGCGCAGCGATCCGAGCAGCTCGTCATCGAGGACCACCTCGGCACCGCCATCCAGGGCGGACTGCTGGGCAAGTTCCGTGAGAAGTCTGTCGCGGGCAGTAAACGTCGCGGGATCCCGGCGCCATGATCCCCGGTACCCGGCGGGGAAGCCGAGGATGGCCAGAACGTCGCGGAGCGGCACCGCCGCGCGAGGACCCCATCGTTCGAGGAACGCACGATGGTAGGCCGCCCAGCCCGCCAGGCGCGGCGCGACAGCGACGAGCGCGGAGGCCGCGTCCGCCGCCTCGCGGACCACGGCGGGAGGCAGCGTCATTGAGCAGTCGACACGCAGATCGACTGCGATCTCGCCATCTGGATCAGGGAGGGATATGTGGCGGGCCAGGTGCTCGACCCCATCGGTCACTGTCATTGGTGGCCGGATCGCTGACAACAGCACCCCCGCGTGCACCAGCGCGGCAATCAGCCTCTCGGCTGCCGCCACCGCGCCCGCCAGTTCGCCCGCCACCCTCGCGACCACTTCGCTGAACGCGATCGGGACGCATGCCGTCTCGACCGCTACTCGCACGGGGCCGGTCAGCTCGATTTCGGCATCCCACACCCGGACGCCGTCGGTGTGAGCGCAGGGCAGCACCCACACCCCGCCACGCGCGTACCCCAGAGAGTTGGTCACGACCTGGACCGTGCGCAGAACCGCCAAGTCCCGCTCGGCCAGCGCCGTGTGCTCGGCGATATAGCGCTCCCCCGGGCGGGCCACCTCGTGATGCCGTTCCCCCCATCGGACCACTGCCCGAGAGCCGAACTGGACCGGAGCCACACCGGCGAAGCGGCCAAAGGGAGTCGCGCGGGTCGTCCACCTCAGCAAATACCGAACCGTCGCCTCCACCAGACGACGCAGCCTGCGTCTGTCCAGAGACTCGTCGGCAAGCGCGCGGGTGATCTGGGAGGCCAACTGCGGCGCGGCCTGCCCGACCGCGGCCGCGAACTCCGGAAGCCCCCACACCTGACGTAGCCACCCCAGCCACTCATCAGGCTGCTCCATGGTCAGGTCGGGCCATGCCGGCAGCATCAGATCCTGGGGGTAGGAGGCAGCCCTGATCAACGCCGCGTCGACCGCCTGGTACATCTCTGGCTCCGCGTCGCCGATTCGGTGGGATTCGATGGACGGAGCGCCCGACCGGAACCTGCCGAGCGCTCCGTGGGGTGAGCGGGTTCAGTCGCTGCTCGTCGTGCAGGCTTGCGACTCCGTGTTGCCGGAGCCGCACCCGTCGTCGGTGCTGGTGGCATGACCGCTCGCCAGCGGACCGGCTTCGACCAGCCGCAGGTTCAGCTCGTACTCGGCGGTGTCCATCAGGGGGTTCCTTTCTCCTCGGGAGTGAAGGTGAGGACAAGGCGGCTGTGCCGCTTGTCCAGGACCGCCCCGTTCGGCAGGTCGCCGTCCGGGGTGTGTGCGGGACAGACGTGGAGCCGCGGTGTCGGTTTGCCCGCGTCGACCCACACACGCATGTGCTCGACCATCCGCGTGGCCGCCGCCGCGGCGGCGGGTCCGTGGGCGTACGCGCCGAGATCGAACCGCCTGTCGGTCCAGCGAAGCGCCGACCGGTAGGCGAACGTGGCGTCGTCGTCGAGGGTGGCTGGGGTGCCGAACCGCCAGCCGGGGGCGACTATGCCGGAGCTGACGGCCGTCGCCTGGGCTGACAGCACCACAAAGTGCGTCTCGCGGGTGAGACGGGTCGCCAGCCACAAGTCCAGATCGCCCAGGACGGTGACGGGTGGCAGGCTCAGCCCGGCCCACGCCTCCTCGCGAGGCTGCCCGAGCAGAGCGCCGACGACAGCGGGGTCGTGGTCAACCCCCTGGTCCTCGTCCAACCGCAGGTGGACGCCGTCGGCGATGTCGAGATACCGCATCTCGTGGGCACCGTCGCCCTGCATCGAGACGAACCCACACTGACGGCGACTCTCGCTGACCAGACGATCCCCGGAGCGCCGAAGTGCCCAGGATCGCGTCATACCGAACGTGCGCAACGGCACCACCAGCACCCCGTCATCGGTGAGCTGATCACGCCATGCGGGTGGGATGTCCCACGCACCAACCGTGACGATGATCAGGTCATAGCGCCGGATCGGCTCGATCGGATGCTCGGCATCGGCGCAGATCACGGTGACGTCGTGGTAACCCGCCGCCGCCAGACACGCGGACGCCCGCCGGGTGATCTCGGGATCGATGTCGACGGTCGTGACCGATCCCGACGGGCCGACGAGCTCCCGCAGCAGCGACGCGTTGTAGCCACCGCTGCCGACCTCCAACATGTGCGCGCCGTCCAGCCCACCGAGCGCATTCGCCGCCTGACCGATCATCTCGGCGATCAGGTAGGGCGCCGACACCGAGCTGACGGTTTCCGCGCCACGCACCTTCTTCAGGACCGAAGCGTCCGCGTCGTATGCCTCTTCCAGAGGGAGACCCGGCGTGAACAGGTCACGGGGAACGGTCCGTAGCGCCGCCTCCACCTCGGGCCGCAGTATCAGCCCTTTCCCTGCGTGATCGGCGGCTATTCGGTCGACCATCGCGTTCCGAAGGCTCTCGCCGCTCATGGTGTCGACGCTCGTCACGGTGTCCTCTCCACTGCACGCGGGCCCCCACAGGTCGGGCGACCCTCACCAGGATCAACGATCTTCTCAACAAGGGTGGATCGACCTGACGGCCTCATCTGCCATCCCTTGTGCTCCCACACTGGTCGAGCCGGCCACCACGGAGAAAGCGCCCCGCAGTCCTCCAGCGGACCGCTCCTTCGGCCCGCCACGTCTCGGAAACAAGATCACAGTGATGTCCTGAACGGCGCACTACCACGATCGCCGATGCGGGGACGCAAGTCCTTCCCACAGATGAGAACATCCTCGTTCACGATTGCCGACCGCGTGAGCTGCGGAAAGAATCCACGGCACCCGTCTTTGTTCCACACCCGGGCCGCATCCGGAAGCCGGTTCGTTCGCAGCGTGCCGCCGGTGCCGTTCCACAGCGAGAGCAGGTCGCGCGCAGGGCATCAGACCGTTCCCTTGACCGACCTCTGCCGTCGGGTTGCGATTGAACGGCTGCCAATATGGACCGGGCAGAGTATGCGGCGCCGATGTCGTCGGCTCGTCAACCTGCCGCGCGGATCACCCCCACGTGCGTGGGGAGGACTGAGCCGTGCGAACGCCGTCCGGTTGGAGCGGAGGATTACCCCACCTGCGTGGGGAGGACCCGTAGTTGCGGCGGAAGCGGCCGATCCGGTGCGGATCACCCCCACTTGTGTGGGGAGGACCGGTGGACGATCGACAGGGCGGTGATGCTCGCGGGATCACCCCCACGTGCGTGGGAGGACGCTTGCTGACCTGCGATTCTAGGAGGGCTCCTGCGTCTGTTGTGATTCTTTGCCCACGAGCTTCGGACCGTCCAAGGGGGTGACGCGGCGACGTCGGCCGGCTGTTCTGGGGGAGCCCTGAACGGTATCGGCGTGATGGATACGAACAGCGGCACCGGCCAGAGCTCACCAGATCAGGTCGATGGCGCCCCCGGCGAGTTCGAGTGGCGCACCGCCCGAGTCCGCTGGCCGGTCAGGGGCTGCCGATGCCGGGGATATCGACGGGGAGCGTGACCAGGTAACCCGTGGGCTCGGGGCGGCGGTCCCGCTGGAGGATCACCGTGTTCATGCAGACGAACAATGTGCGGCGGTCGGGGCCGCCGAGGACGCAGGCGAGCGGGATGTCGTCGACCGGGATTTCCTGGTCGAT
>JADGHD010000228.1 GCA_019689615.1 Frankia sp.
CCCCCACCCGCACCTGCCGCACCCCCACCTGCCGCGCCGCGACCCGCACCGCAACCCGGTGGCGAGCGCCGGCCGGCGGCCGGACGCGGCGATCTGGACCCGCGGGCTGACCAAGGTGCACGGCGACCGGGTCTCCGTCGACCACCTCGACCTCGACGTCCCGCTCGGGTCGCTGTCCGGCTTCGTCGGGCCGAACGGCGCCGGCAAGTCGACGACCCTGCGGATGCTGCTCGGGCTGGTCCGCCCGACCGAGGGCATCGGGTACGTGCTCGGCGAGCCGGTGAGCCACCCGGAGCGCTACCTCAGCCACGTCGGCGCCATGATCGAGGGCCCGACGTTCCACCCCGGCCTGTCCGGCCGGGAGAACCTGCACCAGCTCGCCGTGCTGCGCGGGATCGAACGGCGCCGGATCTACGAGGTGCTGAGGATGGTGCGGCTCACCGGGCGGGCCGGTGACCCGTTCGCCACCTACTCGCTCGGGATGAAGCAACGGCTCGGCATCGCCGCCGCGCTGCTGCCCGACCCCGAGCTGCTGATCCTGGACGAGCCGACGAACGGCCTGGACCCGGCCGGGATCATGGAGATCCGCCAGCTACTGCGGGAGCTGGCCGACAGCGGGATGACCGTGTTCGTCTCCAGCCACCTGCTGAGCGAGGTCGAGCAGATCTGCGACCACGTCGTCATGATCCGTAGCGGACGGCTGCTGTTCGAGGGCCGGGTGCAGGACCTGCTCGCCGCCGGCGACCCGCGGGTCCTGCTCGCGCCGGAGAGCTGCGCGGACGCCCGCCGGCTGCTGACCCTGCTGGCCGACCGGGGCGTGCGGGCGGAGATCCGGCTGGACGGCCCGCCGTCGGTCGCTCCCGGGTCGTGCGACCAGCGCACCGTCGTCGTCGCGCACGCCCCGGAGCGGATGGCCGCCGAGCTCAACCGGATGGCGATGCGGGCCGGGATCGCCCTGCGCGGCCTGCACACCTACCGGCCGACCCTGGAGGAGACGTTCCTGCGGGCGACCGGGACCGTGGACGGCGACGTCTCCGCCGGCGCCGAGCTGCGCCCCGGCGCCCCGCTGGCCGGCAGCCGGCCGGTGACCACGCTGTCCGGTGGCGGCGGCGCTGCGCCGACGGCCAGCTCCCGGGCACGGGCGGGAGCCAGGCGGGCCGGGTCGCGCCGCCGCGGGCGCGAGCCCCGCGGCGAGCTTGAGCCCTATCCGGACGACTCCCCGCCGAGCGCCGGCGGCAGCCCGCGCAGAGGCGACGACACCGGCCGCGCCGCGGGCCGTGGCCGGCTCGACCAGCCCGGCCGCGCGGCCGCCAGCGGGCCACGCCCCGGCCGCAACCCAGGGCTTGGGCCCGGCTTCGGCCCTGGCTTCCACGCCGACGCCGGGTGCTGCCGGTTCGCCAGCGGTCATGGAGAGGAGTGACCGTGTTCCGCGCGTTCCTGGCCGAGTGGCTGCCGCTGCGGCGGCGCCGCTTCGTCGTCGGCACGTTCGGGGCGACGGCCGCCGTCGCCGCGCTCGGGGCCGTGCTGACCTTCATCGCGGCGGACGGCCGCGGCTTCTATGGCGAGTACGTGCACATGATGCCGCTCAGCAGGCCCAGCGGGATCGTCGAGAGCCTCGAGGCGATCAGCATCCTGCTCGGGGTGATCGGGCTGTGCGTGGTCGCGGCCGCGCTGGCCGGCGACTACAGCCGCGGGACGCTGCGCAACCAGCTGATGGCCCAGCCCCACCGGCTGTCGCTGCTCGCCGGCAAGTGCCTGGCGCTGGCGTCGTTCGTCGGGCTGATCGTGCTGGCGGCCACGGTGGTCAGCGTGGCGCTGTCGTTCGCGTTCGCGTCGATGAGAGGCGTCCCCACCGACGCCTGGACGTCCTGGGCCGGCATCCGCGAGCTCGGCCAGGGCGTCCTGAACGGGCTGATCAACGCCTGGGGGTACGGCGTGCTGGGCGCGTTCGTGGCGATCCTCTTCCGCTCGCCGGCCGCGTCGATCTCGGTCGGCCTGGCCTACGTCCTGCCCGTCGAGATCATCGTGACCGGGATCTGGCGGCCGGCCGGCGACTGGCTGCCCGGCCAGCTCCTGCAGGCGATCGCCAACGGCGGCGCCGGCTACGCCATCGCGTACGCCGACGCCGGGGTGCGGGTCCTGCTCTACGGGCTGGTCGCCGTGCTGATCACCACGCTGCTCTTCCGCTACCGGGACATGACCTCCTGAGCCGGCCGCCCCGCCGGCAGGCCGTGACCGCGCCCCGGCCGCGGCGGGGCCGGCGTGGCGGCGGTCAGGCGGACCGGCGGGCCAGGTCCGGGGCGGCCTCGCCACGTCCGGCACCGCCCCGGCAGGCGGCCAGCAGCAGGTCCGCGTCGCTCGCCTGGCGCACCAGGGAGACCGTGTGGACGCCGGCGCGGCCCAGCGCGGCGCGCGCCGCCGCCGGGGAGGCGCCGTAGAGGACCGCCGCGGCGCGGGCGTGCCCGGCCCGGGTGACCAGCCGCGCGCCCGGGCCGGTGGGGTCCGCCGCCACCGGGAAGCACAGGTCGGTCCGGCGCAGCCGGGGAAGCGGCGCGCCGGGCGGGAGCGTGAACTCAGCCCAGGCGCTCACCTCGTCGCGGCGGCGGCGGTCCGGGCGGCCGGCTCGGGCGATCTCGGCGGACAGCACCGCGGCGAGCAGGGCGGCGCTGGCGTCCCAGGTGAAGCCGGCGGCCCAGCGCCGGGCGGCGGCGCGGCGGCGGGCGGCGGCTGCCGGGTCGGCGAGCTCGGTGAGCGCCGCGTCGATCGTGTCCACGAGCCGCTCCGGGCGGTCGACCAGCCAGCCGGTCTCGCCGTCGCGGACCGCGTCGCGCAGGCCGGGCACCCGGAACGCGACCGCGGGCACCCCGAGCGCGTTCGCCTCGATCACCGACAGGCCCCAGCCCTCGCCGTGGGAGGGGTTGACGGTCAGCCAGGCCGTGGCGAGCAGCGCGTCCCGGGTGGCCGCCGGGGTGTAGCCGTGCCAGCGCACGGTGGCGCCGCTGGCGCCGTCACCCTGGTCGATGCCGAGCGCGGCGGCGTGCGCCAGCAGCCGGTCCCGGTCGGGCCCGTCGCCGATCAGGTGCACGGTCAGCCCCGGGTGACGCGCGGCCAGCGCCGGGACCGCGTCGAGGAGCAGGTGCAGCCGCTTGTGCGGGACCAGCCGGCCGACGCAGACGATCGTCGGGGCCGCCGCCACCGCCGGCCCGTCGGCCGCCACCGGCGCGGACAGGGCCGTGGTCACCCCGTTGGGGACGAGGTACCGCGGACCGGGCAGGGCCAGCACCGAGCGGGCCTCATCCCGGGTCGACGGGGAGACGACGACCACCGGACGCCGCCGGTAGACCCAGCGGCTGCCTGGCGTCTCCAGCAGCTGGCCGACCCGGGCGAGCGGGCCGGGGAAGTACAGCGGGAACTGCTTCTGGTGCACGTGGTGCAGCACCTGCACGACCGGCACGTGCCGCGGCAGCACCAGCGGGCTGAAGAACGGGATCCCGTTCTGGCAGTCGACGACCGCGTCGACCCCGCGCCCCGTCCTGGCCAGCCGGGCGAGCCGGGCCAGCACCGACGGGTAGACGCCGAACGTGCCACCGCCCCGGCTGATCCGCACGCCGCAGGTGATGGCGGACGCCGGCAGGCCGGGCGGGCGGGCGGTGAGCAGGGCCACGTCGGCGCCGGCGGCGGCGAACCGCTCGGCCAGCGACTGGCAGTACAGCTCGGCGCCGCCGGCCTGCGGGTGCGCCAGGTCCCGCCAGTTGAGGAAGACCACACGCCGGCCGGCCAGCGCGGCGAGCGGGCCGGCCGCGGCACCGTCGGGCGCGCCGGTACTGTCGGCCGTGGGCAGGTGGGCGGTCAGCGGCCGCGAGTCGGTCACCCGGTCTTCCCTTCGGTCATCGCGCTTGGTCGGGTCGTCGCGCATGGGCGGCGGGCGGCGTGGCCGGATGGCTCCGGCGGGCACGGCGGCCGGGCGTCCCCCCGCCGACGGGACGGCACCCGCGCGCTCGGCCCGGCACGGCCCACCCGCAACCTAGCCGAGGCCCGACAAAGCCGGGCAGAGGCTTACGATTACCGCCAGCTCAAGCGCGGGTCCGCGAGGACGATGCCGGCGCGTGCCGCGCAACGGAGAGGTTGATGGCGCTGTCGGTGAAGCGGGAGCTGGTCGCGGAGCTGCTGCGCGGGCCGATGTCGCTCGCCGCGGCTGGGGTCGCCGCCAACGGGTTCAACCTGCTGATGAACCTGGTGCTCGCCCGCGCCCTCGACCCGGACGCCTACGGCACGGTCGTCGTCCAGACCAACATCTTCATGATCCTGTCCGTGGTCGGGACGGCGGTGCTGACCGCGGTGGTCCACCGGGAGTCGGCCCAGATCGGCGACACCCGGCGGGAGCGGCGCGGCTGGATCCGCCAGCTGCGCGGCCTGACCTGGGTGTCGACCGTCGTGGCCACGCTGGCCGCGCTGGCGCTGTGCAAGCCGGTCGCGATGATGCTGTCCTACCCGCACCCGCTGGCCATCGCCGAGGCGGCGATCGCCGCGGCGATCTGGGTGTCGCTGTGCGTCGAGCGCGGCCTGCTGCAGGCCAGGGGCAACTACCCGGCGCTGGCCCGCAACCTGGTCTTCGAGTCGGCCTTCCGGATCACCTGGGTCATCACGCTGGTGAGCCTGGGGCTCGGGGTCAACGGCACCGGGCTGGCACTGATGATCGGCGTGCTGTTCGGCGGCGAGCACGCCCGCTGGGCGGTGGCGAAGACCCCCGCGCTGGCCAGGCCGCCGCGGCCGGCGCCAGGCCCGCAGCAGCTTGCCGAGGCGCCCACCCCGACGGCGACCGGGCCGATCCCGGTGGTGCCGGTCGCCGCGGCGCCCCGGCGGACGCGCGACAGCCTGATCGCGGAGGCGTCGACGGCGCTCGGCACGCTGGTGCCGCTCGCCCTGCTGCAGAACATCGACGTGGTCATCGTCGGCTGGCGCAACCCGGACGAGGTCGGCTCGTACGCGGCCATCTCGACGGCCTGCAAGGTCCCGGTGTTCATCGGGCTTGCGGTCGCGAACTTCCTGCTGCCCGAGGCCGCCCGGCGCCGCCAGCAGGGCCTGCCGGCCGGCCGGGCGCTGGCGATGGCGCTGGGCTGCGTGGTCGCGCCTGGCCTGTTCCTCGCCGGGCTGGGCGCGGCCGCCGGGCGGCAGCTGCTGTCGCTGGTGTTCGGCCCGGACCTGACCGCCGCCCACCGGTCGCTGTGGGTGCTCGCGCTGGCGATGACCTACCTGGCGGTCACCCTGATGTTCGCGACCTACCTGCTCGGCGCCGGCTACCGCAAGATCGTCTGGGCGCTGGCCGGCTGCACCGTGCTGTCCGCCGTCGTGCTCACGCTCGCCGACGGCTCGATCCCGCGGACCGCCGCCGCCGGGCTGGGCTGCCAGGCCGCCACCGCCGCCGTGGCCGGCGCGCTGGTCTACCGCCTGCACCACCGCCACCTCGTCAGCGAGACCGGCCCGCACCCGGATCCAGCGGTGGGTGACCTCGCCACGGGAACGGCCGGAGGCGCCTAGCACCGGCGGGCCAGCACACCCGAGCCCCGGCGGGTGCGCTCTGGCGGGGCGAGGGAACCCTGGCGGCGGGGCGAGGGACGCAGCCTGGCTCGCGGTCGCGAGGGCTGGCTCGCGCGGGGGCTGGGATCAGGCCGGGCGGCTGCGGGCCGCCGGGCGTGCGTCCCCCACCAGCGGCAGGCCGTGCTGAGCGGGGCGTCCGTGGGTCGCGGCGACCCGCGGACGGGCCGCGGCGCGGGTGGCCGGGCCGGGGATGTCCACGGTCGCGTCGATGTCGACGACGAGGCCGGACTGGTCATGCTCGTCGTCAGCGGGGAGGGCGACCGAGGCGTGGTTGGGGCCGTGGCCGACGCCCGCGGGCGTTGCGGCCCCGCCCCGCGCCGGCGCCTCGTCGCGGGTCGACGGCTCGTCCCGGGCCGGCAGCTCGCCGCGGGGTGCTGGCTCGCCGACGGCCGCTGGCTGCGCGGCGGCCAGGGCCGGGTCCTGCGCCGGCACCGCCTCGCGCGCGTCGCCCTCCAGCAGGTGGGGGTAGCCGGCGGCGCCGACCGGCAGCGTGGTGGCCCGGGTGGTCCCGACGGCGGGCCAGGTCTCGACGGGCGGCGGTGGCGGGCCGGTGCGGTGCAGGTAGCGGCGGGCGCGCACGGCGTCAACGACCATCGACGGGGTGTGCCTGGTGATCCGGAAGGTGCCGCCGGGCTCCTCCGACCAGCGCACCGGGACCTCGGCGATCCGGTAGCCCAGGGCCCGGGCGATCGAGAGCACCTCGACGTCGAAGCCGAAGCCGGTCGCGCGGCTCAGGCTGAACAGGATCTTCGCCGCGTCGTGCCGGAACGCCTTGAACCCGCACTGGGTGTCGGCCAGCTCCAGCGCCGTGAGCGTGCGGGCGAGCTGGTTGAACGCCCAGCTGCCGAACCGCCGCGAGCTGGAGCGGTCCGCCCCCGGCCCGATCCGGCGGGAGCCCAGCGCCACCTCGGCGTGCTCCAGCGCCGCCAGCAGCAGTGGGAGGTCGTTGATGTCGGACGCCATGTCGGCGTCCATGAACACGATCGCCTCACCGCTGGCGATGGCGACTCCGGCGCGAACCGCCGTGCCCTTGCCGCTGTTCCACGGCAGCCGCAGGATGCGCCGGTTGGGCAGAGGCCCCAGCAGGTCCTCCGCCAGCACGGCCGTGCCGTCGGTGCTGCCGTCGTCGACGAGGATCACCTCGGCCTGCGGGATCCGAAGGACCGCGTCGACCAGCTTGGGCATCGAGCGCGGCAGGCGGACGGCCTCGTTGAACGCCGGCACCACGATGCTGACGGGCACCCGTCCCAAGACCCACTCCCTGGTTGGCTCGCCGACGACCGTGCCGTGACCGATCAGAACCAGTTGCCACCGCCTGCCGGAACGGTGCCTGCGCCCGTCGCGGCCGGGCCAGCGGGTGTCGCCGGGTGGCCGGAACGCGCCGAGCTGTGCCCGTCACGCCCACGCTTTCACCCCCCCGGCTTCCCTAGCCAGTACGGCGATCAGTGCCCGGGCGGATGCCGTTTGTCGCCATCCGTCCGGACTACGGGGGACTTTACCCACCTTGCGATCGGCGCCGCTCCCCGCGGGTAGGGCGATCGTTCGATGTTGATGGATCGTTGATGGTCGACGCAGAAGGCACGCGGCCCGCGTCGCCGGCCGCGACCGCGGCGGCGGGCATTCGCCCAGGTCATCGCATGTCTGCCTGGCGCTGCCTGCCCTCGGCGCCCCGCCAGGCCGCCCAACGCGGCCGCCGCGGGCCGGGCGGCACAACCCACGGGTAGCCGGCCTGGCGGTCACCGCGGCCGGGGCGACGCCGCGGCGTGCTTCCCCGACAGACCGCCTGAGCTGCGCAGCCGAAAATTTCCGGCGCACCCGGTGAGTCGCCCGCCGCGTCCGGGTTACCCGAACCAACACCCACGTACGCGCCAACTCCGGGCGCTCCGCGCGCCCCGGGGGCCAGGAACTGCAATTCCCGTGCTTTTCCGTGGAGAATGGCCGGACATGCGGCCGGTGCCGGGGACGGTGGGGACACGGACCGGCGGACGGGACGGTGGCGGATGGCCGAGCCGACGGGCGGGCGCCCGCGTGCTGGGCGCGGTGGGCGGGGC
>JADGHD010000229.1 GCA_019689615.1 Frankia sp.
CACCCGCAGCACCTCCGCGCCGTCGTCGGCCACCGCGCCGACCAGGCCGCCGCCCGCCGAACCCGCGGCGCCGCCGCCCACCGCCGTGGCGGCCCCCGTCGCCACCTGCCGGACGAGGGTGGCCGGGGCCGGCTGCCCGGACGACGTGCCCACCGCCCCGCCGCCCCAGCCGATCAACGCCAGGACCTCGCTGACCAGGTAGGGCTTGGCCACACAGGCGCTGGCGCCCGCGTCCAGGCCGGCCGCCGCCAACGGCCGCTCCTGCGGGCCGACGGCGAGCAGGATCGTCAGCTCCTCCCGGCCGCGCATCGCGCGCACCGCCCGGACCACGTCGACCCCGTCGACGACCGGCAGCCGCGCGCTGACCAGCAGGGCGCTGGGGGCGAGCCGGCCGGCCTCCAGCAGCGCGAGCGCGCCGTCGGCCACCACCCTGACCCCGACTCCCCGGTCAGCGAACGCGCGCACCAGCGCCTGGTCGACGTCGGCGTCCGCGATCAGCAGGACCGCGCCGGCGTCCGCCCTCGCCGGCCGCTGGCCCATCCACGCGGCCGCCGCCGGCGCCACCTGGCCGGAGGCTGGCGGCGGCAGCCCGCCGGCCGCCGGCGGATCCTCGCGAACGACCGTCGACGACGCCACGTCAACGGGCCGCGGTGACAGCTGGCCGGCCGGCGGCGGCAGGGTTGCGGCCGCGCCGTCCGGCGGCGGCCCGCCCTCGTCCGCGACGGCGGCCACGATCAGCCGAATCGTCCGGAGACATAGTCCTCGGTGGCCTTCACCTTCGGGTTGCCGAAGATCACCGAGGTGTCGTCCATCTCGATCAGCTTGCCGGGCTGGCCGGTACCGGCGATGTTGAAGAAGCCGGTCCGGTCGCTGACCCGGGCGGCCTGCTGCATGTTGTGCGTGACGATGACGATCGTGAACTCGGCCTTGAGCTCCTGCATCAGGTCCTCGATCGCCAGGGTGGAGATCGGGTCCAGCGCCGAGCACGGCTCGTCCATCAGCAGCACTGCCGGCCGGACGGCGATCGCCCGGGCGATGCAGAGCCGCTGCTGCTGGCCACCGGAGAGGCTGGAGCCCGGCCGGTGCAGCCGGTCCTTGACCTCCTCCCACAGGTTGGCGCCGCGCAGCGACTGCTCGACCAGGTCGTCGAGCTCGGAGCGCTTCATCCGGCGGCGGCCGTTGAGCTTCACGCCCGCGATCACGTTGTCGTAGATCGACATCGTCGGGAACGGGTTGGGGCGCTGAAAGACCATTCCGATCTGCCGGCGCACGTTCACCGGGTCGACGTCGGCGCCGTAGAGGTCCTCGCCGTCCATGACGACCTTGCCGGTCACCCGCCCGCCGGGGATGACCTCGTGCATCCGGTTCAGCGAGCGCAGGAACGTCGACTTGCCGCAGCCGGACGGGCCGATCAGTGCCGTGATGGTCCGCGACTCGATGATCATATCGACGCCCTCGACGGCCTTGAACTTCCCGTAGTAGATGTCCAGACCGGAGACTTCGATGCGCTTGGACACTGTTTCGGGTCCTTTCGGCTTCAACGGCCGCTGGGCAGCGAGAAGAACCGGGAAATGAGCCGGGCCACCAGATTCAGCAGCATGACGATGATGATCAGCGTCAACGCGGCCGCCCAGGCCCGATCGACGCCGAACTCCGGCCGCGCCCCAGGGTTCATCAACGACTGGTAGGTGAAGATCGGCAGCGTCTCCATCCTCCCGTCGAAGATGTCGTAGTTGGTCCTGGTGGTCGCCCCGGCGATGATCAGCAACGGCGCGGTCTCGCCGATGACCCGGGAGATGGCGATGGTCACGCCGGTCGCGATGCCGGCGGCGGCGGTGCGCAGGACCACCCGGACGACCGTGAGCCACTTCGGCACGCCGAGGGCATAGGCGGCCTCACGCAGCTCGTTCGGCACCAGCTTCAGCATCTCCTCGACCGAGCGGATCACCACCGGGATCATCAGCACCGACAGTGCCACCGCGCCGCCGATGCCGAACCGGATGCCCGGACCGAAGAAGATCGAGAAAAGCGCGTACGCGAACAGCCCGGCGACGATCGACGGGACCCCGGTCATGACGTCGACCAGCAGGGTGATCGCCCGGGCGAGCCAGCGCCCGCCGCCGTACTCGACCAGGTAGACCGCGCACAGCACACCGATCGGCACCGAGATCAGCGTGGCGGCCGCGGTGATCTCCAGCGTGCCGACGATGGCGTGCAGCGCCCCGCCGCCCTCGCCGACGACCCCGCGCATGTCGTCGGTCAGGAAGGTGGCGTCGAACCGGGCTGTGCCGTTGTCCACCACCGTGATCAGCACGGACAGCAGCGGCAGCAGCGCCAGGGCGAAGGCGAGCGTGACCAGCAGGGTGGCCAGCCGGTCCCGGGCCCGCCGGCCGCCCTCGACCACGGTTGACACCGCCGGCACGGCCACCAGGGCGACCAGCACGCCGAGCACAATGCCCAACGCCACGTTCAGCCCGGTGCTGACCCCGGCCAGCAGGCCGACGGCGATGGCGACGCCGACGATCGTCCAGGGCGCCCAGGCCGGAAGCGAGCGCCCGGCCAGGCTGGACCGCACCGCGGCCGGAGCGGGCTGGGCTGGCGCGGTCATGCGTTCGCTCCGGAGAACTCGCGCCGGCGGGCCACGATGACCCGGGCGATGTAGTTGACGACGAACGTCAGCGCGAACAGCACGAGGCCCGAGGCGATCAGGGCGTCAACCGCCAGGCCAGACGAGTCGGGGAAGTCCAGTGCGATGTTCGCGGCGATCGTCGCGGGATTCGTGGAGCTGATCACGTTGACGGTGATGACGTCGGTGGCGGACAGCACCATCGCCACCGCGAGCGTCTCGCCGAGCGCCCGGCCGAGACCGAGCATTCCGGCGCTGATGATCCCCGAGCGCCCGAACGGCAGCACGGTCATCCGGATGGTCTCCCAGCGGGTGGCGCCTAGCGCCATCGCCGCCTCCTCCAGCAGCCGCGGGGTCTGCAGGAAGACCTCCCGGTTGATCGCCGTCATGATCGGAAGAATCATCACCGCGAGCACCAGCCCGGCGGTGAGCATGGTCCGGCCGGTCGCCGACGTCGGGCCGTCGAAGAACGGCAGCCATCCGAAGTAGCGCTCCAGCCAGCGGTAGACCGGGA
Organism: Frankia sp.; assembly: GCA_019689615.1. GTDB lineage: Bacteria > Actinomycetota > Actinomycetes > Frankiales > Frankiaceae > Pseudofrankia. Next base: position 3,141 of record JADGHD010000229.1, read on the forward strand.
CCGCGTGCGGAGCGAGGAACACGATGCCCCAGGCGCCGTAGACGACGCTGGGCACGGCGGCGAGCAGGTCCACCAGGTAGCCGAGGCCCTGGGCGAGCCGGCGCGGCGCGTAGTGCGAGATGAACAGCGCGATGCCGATCGCCAGCGGGGCCGCGACGACCAGTGCGATCACCGCGGCCCACACGGTGCCGAACAGCAGCGGCGCGACATACGCCGCGAAGTTCTGCTCGCCCGGCAGGTCCTCCGCGTCGGCGGTGAATGCCGGGAATCCCTGCCCGATCAGGAAGAGGAAGACCGCGGCCAGGGTGACCACGATCGACAGCCCGGCGAGGGTCGCCGCGCCGGAGAACAGAAGATCCCCGAACCGCCTGGCCGAACGGGCCACCGGCACGGCATGCGGCGAGGACTGCGGCTGGGCCGGCGAGCCGCCCGGTTCCGCGTCGCCCGGTGGGGCGTCGCCTGACGGGGGACCGCTGGGCGCGGTTGCGGGCTTCGTCACGGGTATCGCTCCTCGGGCCGGTCGTGACGGTGGCGGCAGCTGGGGATCGGAAGGGACGACCGTGGGCCCGGACGGCCAGCGAGCCGTCCGGGCCCTTGGTCGGCGGGGTCAGACGCGCGTCTCTCGGGGCTCAGGCCGCGCTGATCGCGTCGATCGCGGCCTGGGCCTGCTCCCGCTGGGCGTCGGAGATCGGCGCCGAGCCGGCGTTCTCCGCCGCGGCGGCCTGGCCGTCCTCGCTGATCACGTAGGACAGGAAGGCCTTCACGGTGTCGGCCTGGTCGGCGCTGTCGTACTGGGTGCACGCCAGCAGGTAGGAGACCAGGACGATCGGGTACACGCCGCTGGCGGTGGTGTCCCGGGGCAGGTCGATCGCGTAGCTGTACTGCGGCCGGCCGGAGACGACCGTCGCGGCGTCGACGACCGCGGCCGCCGCCTCGGGCGAGTACTCGACGAACTCGTCACCGACCTGGACGGCGGCGATGCCCAGCTCACCGGCCTGCGAGGCGTCGAGGTAGCCGATGGTCCCCTCACCGGCGCGCAGGGCCGCCGCGACGCCCTGGGTCTGGGCAGCGCCCTCACCGGTCTGGGTCGGCCACTCGCCACCGGCCTCGTACGGCCAGTCCGCCGACGCGGCCTTGGCCAGGTAGTCCGTGAAGTTCGAGGTCGTGCCCGACTCGTCCGAGCGGTGCACCGCCGTGATGTCCAGGTCCGGCAGGGTCACGCCCTCGTTGAGCGCCGCGATCGCCGGGTCGTTCCACTTGGTGATCTTCGCGTCGAAGATCCGCGCGATGACCGACGGCGAGAGCTTCAGCGAGTCGACGCCTGGCAGGTTGTAGGCCACCGCGATCGGGCTGATGTAGGCCGGGAACTCGATGAAGTCCCCACCGCAGGTCTCCTGCGCGGCCGTGACCTCGTCATCCTTCAGGTAGGCGTCCGAGCCGGCGAACTGCACCGCGCCGGAGGTGAACTGCTCACGACCGGCACCGGAACCCGCCGGGTCGTAGTTGACGGTCGCGTCCGGGTTGGCCTCGGTGAACCCTGCGATCCAGGCCTCCATGGCGGACGCCTGCGAGGAGGCGCCGGCACCGTTGATCGTCCCACTGACCTCGGCAGCCGCCGGGGCGCTCGAACCGCCGGGACTCGGGGTGTCCGCGCCGTTCTCCTCGTCGTCGCCGCACGCCGCCAGCCCCAGCATGGCGGTGAGCGCGATGCCGAGCACCGCGACCTGGCGCTTCATCAGCTTCACTGCAAACCCCTCTTCGTCACGCCCGCTTGGCGCGCAGGTGTCTCCCCCAGGAACGGGGCATCGGCAGGATCGAAGCCGCATGGAGTGAACGAAGAGTGAATCCAGCCGGACGTTGTGCGGTCACCATCGGGAACACATCCGCCCAACCACCAACGCAGGCCACGAGACCAGCATTTGGCGAACATTCAGTGACGGATGACGTACTCGGCGCGTCACGCGTTGGCCGACGACGTCGCGCCGCTGCCGGCAGCGCCGAGCCCTTGACCGACCGTCCCAGGCCCCCCAGGCCGGCTCCGGCAACGGGGCGCGCGGCCCGCCCGCGCCAGCGCCGGCACTGGTCCGCGGGAATGTGCCGACCTGCAAGTTACGCGGCGCCAAGTAGTCGCCTGGACAACGACGACTACGCAACGCAACAGTAGTTCCGCATAGCGTTAGCGAACGTCCCGTCCATCCGCCTTCGACCACCGCCGATCGGCTCGACCGAGGGTTTGCTATAAAGCAACATCACCGTTGCTGACAGCATCCGCGTAGTAGCCGCGACGTCAGGGGGACGCGGCTTTGGCCGCGCTACCCCGCCGACCGAGGTGGCGCGGCCACGTGCGCAGTGAGGAGACGAAGGGACCATGGACGACACCGCCGTCGACGCCGGTGCACCGGGACCGGAACCCACGCCGAAGCCACGCTCCGGCGACGCTCCCTGCATTGAGCCCGATCTGGGCCCGCAGCCCGGACGCCTCGCCGAGCTTCCGCCGTCACTGGCCGAGGTGATCAGAGTCCGCGGCGAGGACGGGAGCGAGGCGCACGAGCTGGTGCTCTCCCCTGGGGCCACCGCGGCGGCGGTGACGTCGGCGATGGTGCTGATGCCGCCGGCCGCCGAGCTGGTCGGCCACCACGGCGACGTCGACCTGGCCCTCGTCTTCCGGGAGCCGGACAGCCCGCCGGCCGGACACCCCGCGGCCGCTCCCGGCGAGCCGGCGCGGCCCGGCCAGTTCACGGCACCGCCTGGCGGCGCTGGCTGAGACGGCAGCGCTGGCTGAGACGGCAGCGCGAGCGGCGGGCGGCAGCGCGAGCGGTAGCGGACGGGCACCGGGCGGACCGGGGCGGTGGCGATCCACGAGCCGACACGGCCAGGCAATATCGTGGGACGCGTGGCAGTGCTGACTCCTCGCACCGAGGATTTCCCCCGCTGGTACCAGGACGTGATCGCCAAGGCCGAGCTGGCCGACAACGGCCCGGTCCGCGGGTCCATGGTTATCCGGCCGTACGGCTACTCCATCTGGGAGCGGATGCAGGCCGACGTCGATCTGCGGATCAAGGCAGCTGGCGCGGTGAACGCGTACTTCCCGCTGTTCATCCCGGAGAGCTACCTGCGCCGGGAGGCCGAGCACGTCGAGGGGTTCAGCCCGGAGCTCGCCGTGGTGACCCACGGTGGCGGCAGGGAGCTGGAGGAGCCGGTCGTCGTCAGGCCGACCAGCGAGACCGTCATCGGCGAGTACATGGCGAAGTGGACGCAGAGCTACCGCGACCTGCCGCTGCTGCTCAACCAGTGGGCCAACGTGGTCCGCTGGGAGCTGCGGCCGCGGCTGTTCCTGCGGACCAGCGAGTTCCTCTGGCAGGAGGGGCACACCGCGCACGCCGACCAGGCGGACGCCGCCGCCTATGCCCGCCGGATCGCGCTGGACGTCTACCAGGACTTCATGGTCAACGTGCTGGCGCTGCCCGTCTTCGTCGGCCGCAAGACCCGCAGGGAGCGGTTCGCCGGCGCCATCAACACCCTCACCTGTGAGGGCATGATGGGCGACGGCAAGGCGCTGCAGATGGCCACGAGCCACGAGCTCGGCCAGAACTTCGCCCGCGCCTTCGACATCAACTTCCTGGGCGCGGACGGCGAGCGCCACCTGGCCTGGACAACCTCGTGGGGCTCGTCCACCCGGATGGTCGGTGGCCTGATCATGGCCCACGGCGACGACGCCGGCCTGCGGCTGCCGCCCCGGCTGGCCCCGATCCAGGTGGTGGTGCTGCCGGTGCGCGACGACGCGGAGGTCGTGGCCACGGCGTCGAAGCTGGCCCAGGAGCTGGCGGCGGCCGGGGTGCGGGCCAGGCTGGACCCGCCGGGCGCGTCGTTCGGCCGCCGGGTGACGGACTGGGAGCTCAAGGGCGTGCCGCTGCGGGTCGAGATCGGCCCGCGCGACCTGGCCGCCGGCAACGTGACGCTGGCCCGTCGGGACACCGGCGAGAAGACGACGGTCGCCATCTCCGAGACGGTGGGGCGGGTGCCCGAGCTGCTCGACGCCGTCCAGACCGGCCTCTACGAGCAGGCGCTGGCGTTCCGCGAGTCGAGGACCGCCGACGTGGCCACCCTGGCGGAGGCGGTGGAGGCGGCGGCGACCGGCTTCGCCCGCCTGCCCTGGCGGCTGGTCGGCGACGAGGGCGAGGCCCAGCTCGCCGCCGAGTCGCTCACCGTCCGCTGCATCCAGAACCCGGACGGCACGCTGCCCGTGGGCACCGCGGACACCGACGACCTGGTCTGCATCGTCGCCCGGGCCTACTGACGCTGCTGACGCCACGGCGCCGCCAGCCGCGTTCGCGCTGGCGGTGCTACAGCCCTGGGCGGGCGGCCGTGCGTCCACCCGCCCAGAGGGTGCTACAGCCCTGGGCGGGCGGCCGTGCGTCCACCCGCCCAGAGGGTGCTACAGCCCTGGGCGGGCGGCCGTGCGTCCACCCGCCCAGAG
>JADGHD010000230.1 GCA_019689615.1 Frankia sp.
CCCGGCGCCGGCGGCGGCGGGGGGGGGGCGGTCGCGCCGGGGCCGGGGGGCGCGCCGGCGGTCGCCCCGGTGCCGGTGACGCCGCGCGCGGCGGGCGAGGCGGTGGCGGCGCCGGCAGCCGGGTCAGCGGGCGCCGTGCCGCCCGCGGCCCCGGGCACGCCGGTGAACGAGGTGCCGAGGACCAGGGTCAGGCTGGTGCCGGTCAGCTTGGGGTCGGCGACGGCCTGCGCGCCGGGGATCCGGGTGGCCAGCGCCTTCGCCGCGCCCTCCTGGCCAGCCGGGTAGCGCACCTCGGTCACCGCCTGCTCGGCGTCCCCGGTCCTGGTTTCCATCGGGCCGGCGAAGCCGAGCGCGCGCAGCTCGCTGACCGTCTCGCCGGCCAGCCCGTCCCGGCCGGCGGCGTTGACCACGGCGGCGATGGTGACCTGGGCCGGGGGCACGTCCGGCGCGTCGGCGAGCGCCGGGTCCTCCTCGGGCGCCGGCCGCATCGGGGCCAGGATCTGCTGGAACTCGTCCTGGTTGATGAACAGCACGTTGCCGTGCGAGCCGATGCTGCCCTTGTCATCCGACGCGCCCTCCGAGCGCAGCGGGACGTGCGTGGGCACGGTGATGAACTGCAGCTTGCCGCCACCGAGCTGGCTGACCCGCTTGGCGAGCTCGAGCAGCTTCTCCTGGTTGAGGCCCTTGTCCATGGTCAGCGACTGGCCGACGGCGCCGAGCAGGGCGGTCAGCCTCGACGGGTTGGTCAGCACGCCGGTGCTGGTGGCCTTGTCCAGCAGCTTGGACAGGAACTGCTGCTGGCGCAGGATCCGCAGCCGCTCGTCGCCGAGCGCGTGCCGGGTCCGGACGAAGGCCAGCGCCTGGTCGCCGTTCAGGTGGTTCTCCCCCAGCTGGCCGTGCCACTGCGACCACTCGTCGTTCAGGTTGCGGGTGCTGCCGTCCGGCAGCCGAGTGACACAGACAGTAACGCCTCCGACCGCATCCGTCATCTCGCGGAAGCCGGCCAGGTTGATCGACACGAAGTGGTCGATCCGCAGGGCTGTCATCGCCTCCAACGTGGTGATCAGGCCCTCGACGCCCGCGTAGGTCAGGACGTTGGCCAGCTTGTCCCGGCCGTCGCCTGGCGTGCCCGGCACCCGCGGGGTGACCGTGACCAGGGTGTCCCGGGGGAACGACAGCAGCGTCGCGGTGCCGTCGGAGTCGAAGTGCGCGATGATCGTCGTGTCCGAGCGGACGCCCTCGACCTCGCCGAACTCGCCGCCCGTGCCCTCCCGGCTGTCGTCGCCGAGCAGCAGGATGTTGAGGTCGCCAGGCACCTCCACCGGCCGCTCGCCCTCGATGTCCAGGTCGGTACGATCAATCTTGCTGTCGAACTCCCGGTAGAGCAGCCATCCGCCCACGCTGAGCGCGAGCACCAGGACCGACAGCAGCGAACAGGTGGCCAGCGAGATGCGCCCGAGCGGCGAACGGCGGCGCGGTCCGCGCGGGCTCAGCTGGGGTGGCAGCGCCGATCGGGACAAGGTTGCGCGGCTCACCGGCGGTGCTGCCCTCCTCGGTCGAACCAGATGACCCTTCCGGCCAGAAACCGTCGCCATCGCGGGGCTGGGCGGCGCCGGCAGATCCGGCGAGCGACCGTGGTCTGGGCGCGGCCACCAGTCGCTGCCGCGCACGACGATGTGCGGGGCGGGCGACCCTACGTCAGTGTCGGATCTGTACCTAATGACGCAGCCGAGCGCCCGCGCGTTGCCATGTGGCCGTCCCAGCCTAATAACTACGGACACGGGTAACGTTTCGGGCACGCAGTGTCACAACTGACGGGTTCCGCTGGCCCTACGGGCGCCGCCGGATCGCCCGGATCGCCAGAAGTCGGGCGCGGCCCAATGCGGACCGACCGCGGGCCGGCCAGTCACACCGGCCGGACGCTCACGTGGCGCGCGGTGTCCGGCCTCGCGGAGCGGCCGCCGCGGGCCGAGTCCGGCGGATTGCCGCCGGAGCCGCGGTCAGTAGGTGCAGCTCGACGTCAGGTCGGCCGCGGTGCGCTCGCCGGCCGATCCGGGCCGCCCGCCACCGGCCTGCGTTGTTCCACCACCGCCGGTTCCGCCGTTCGTTGCCGCTCCGGTGTTGCCGCTTTGATCAGTCGGCAGCGCGAACCCCGTGTAGTCGGCGCCCAGGACGAGGGTGACCGAGCCGGTGGGAACGGAGCGGTCGGCGACGAGGCGTGCGCCGGGGGTGACGGCGGCGAGCGCGGCGGCGTCGTCCTCCCGGCCGGGGCGGTGGCGGATCTCCGTCCGGTCGATCACGCCGGCCGACCAGGTGCGTGCCGGGCCGACCGGGAAGCCGGCGGCGACGAGATCGGCGGTCGCCTCCTTGGCGAGCCCGGAGACGCCCGCGCCGTTGTAGACGTCCACCCGCGGCGACGAGGCGGGCGGCGGCGCGGTGGTCGGGCCGCCGGACTGCGCGCGCGGCGATTCGCCGCGCAGTGGGGCCAGGAACTCTGCCAGCTCGCGCGGGTCGTAGAGCTGCACGGACCCGAAACCGGGCAGCTCGCCGAGCTCGTTGGCACCCTCGGCCGGCGTCGGCGGGCGCACCGGGATGGTCAGGAACCGGATCTGGTCGGCGGACACGCCCCGAAGCCGGGTGGCCAGCCGCTGCAGGTCGTCGATCGTGGTGCCGTCGTCGACGGTGAGCGCCCCGGTGACCGCGTGCAGCAGCTCCTCCATCCGGACCGGGTTGGCCAGCACCCCGGAGCTGGTCGCCTTCGTGAACAGGGCGCCGAGGAACTGCTGCTGGCGCAGGATGCGGTCGAAGTCGCCCTCGGGCAGGCCGTGCCGCTGCCGGACGAACGCCAGCGCGGCGTCGCCGTCCAGGTGGTTCTCCCCGACCACGCCCGACCACTGCGACCACGGGTCGTGCAGGTTGCTGGTGCTGCCGTCGGGCAGGGCGCGCAGGCAGACGGTGACCCCGCCGATGGCGTCGGTCATCTGGCGGAAGCCCTCCAGGTCGATCGAGACGTAGTGGTCCACCCGCAGGCCGGTCATCCCCTCGATCGTCCTGATCAGCAGGGACGGACCGCCGATGGTGATGGCGGAGTTCAGCTTGCCCCGCCCATGGCCGGGGATCCGCACCAGCGTGTCCCGCGGGAACGACACCAGCGTGGTCGTCCCCTCCGGGTCGAGGTGGGCGAGGATCGTGGTGTCCGAGCGTTCGCCGTCGACGACGCCGTCGTGCTGGAACTCGCCCCCGGTGCCGGCGCGGCTGTCCGAGCCGACCAGCAGGAAGTTCTTGGCGCCGTCGGCGTGGGCGGCCGGCCGCTCGCCGTCGAGGTCGAGCCGGATCCGGGCGATCTGGCCGTCGAAGTAGCGGTAGACGGCGTATCCGCCGACGGAGACGACGAAGACCAGCGCGGACAGCAGCATCGCGACGGCGCCGATCAGCCGCCGGGCGAACCCGCCATGCCCGTGGCCGGCCAGCTCGTCCGGGTCGTCGCCGTAGGGGCCCGACGGCCCGGCCGGGCCCGGCTGGCCCGCGTCGCCGGCAGCGGCGCCGTGGTCGCGGCCGTCCCCGCTGTCCGGCCGGCCGCGGTGCGCGCCGCCCTGGCTGCCGAAGTGGCGGGCCCGGTGCGACCGGATTCCCCGGCGGTGACGCGGGGGGTCGAGCTCCTGCGGGAGCCCGGCCGCGGCTCTCGGCGGGGCCTCGGTCACCGGCGCCCTCCCTACTCGGCCGATTACGGACAGCACAACGCCAGACAGCTCGACGTCATGCTGACACGTAACGTACCCAAGAGACTCCCCTCCGTACCCAACGAGAGTCACACGGCACGTACTGCCGTCAGCACGGAGAGTGGTCAGGTGGCACCCGCGGACGGCGGCGGCCGGCCCCCGGAAGGTGGCCGGCGGCGGGATGGGAGCCGCGGCGGGCGGGCCGAGGCGGGCCCGGCCCAGCGGCGCTCAGGCGCTGACGACCTCGCGCAGCGCCCCGGTGGCGACGTCGTAGACGAAGCCGCGGATCGAGGTCGACAGGCGCAGGAAGGGCGACTCGGCCAGCTCGCGGGTCGCCGCACGCACGCTCTCGTCGAGATCCCGGAAGGCGCCGACCGGCCAGCCGGGCCGGCTGCCCGTCCGCTGCTGGAGCCGGTCGCGGAAGCCGTCGTCGGTGATGGTCTGCATCCCGCAGCCGGTGTGCTGGATGACCACGATCTCCCGGGTCCCGAGCTCGTGCTGGCTGATCGCCAGCGAGCGGATGGCGTCGTCGGTGACCACGCCGCCCGCGTTGCGGATCACGTGCGCCGCGCCCTCGGGCAGGCCGAGCACCGCGGCCACGTCCAGCCGGGCGTCCATGCAGGCGAGCACGGCCACCCGCAGCGCGGGCGGGGCCGGCAACGCCTCGGCCCGGCCGCCGCGGGCCCGGCGGTCGGCGAACACCGCCGCGCGGCGGACCAGCTCGTCCGTCGCGCTCTGGGCGGCGCTGGGCCGCTGCGGGCTGGCCGCTGGGTCGGCGGTTCGCGTCATCGGCTGTCCCACCCTCCGGTCGGTCGTCCCGGTCGGTCGTCCGGCGCTTCGCCGGGCGCCGGCCAGGCTGGCGTGCCCGGCAGGCCTCTCCGGGAAGAGGATGCCTGCCGGACCGCCCACGTGCCCGGGGTTCGGCGGGCGGAGGCGGGTGCGAATGCTCACGTGGGCCCGGGACCGGCTGCTGGCGTGGGCCCCGGACCGGCGGGCGCCCTCCCTCCCGGGGCGGCGGCGCGCCGTGGGACCGAGCGGGACGCGCCGGGCACGCGGGACAGCGCGGAAGGCGACGGTTCGCGCGCCCACGGGCGTACGGTGTCACGTACAGCGAACAAGGGAATGCTCTTCGTCGACTCTTCACGCCGAGCGTCCAAGGGGGAAGGTTGCTTCTCGTCGTCGTCCCGACCGTCTGCGTACCGCCGCTGGCCGCGGTTCCGCGGTACTGGCGGGGGCGGTAGATGGCCCGCGAAGCGGCGTCGGTACTCTCGCCGAGTGGCAGAAATCGACCGAGGTCACCTGACGTGAAGCATCGGGCCGCACCCTCGCGGCTGCAGGTCCTGATCCACGAGATGGCGAAGTTCGGGATCGTCGGCGCGGTCTGCTACGCCGTGGACGTCCTGGTTTCGAACCTGTGCCACTCCGTGTTCGGCATGGGCCTGCTGAGCGCGAAGACCGTCTCCACGATCGTCGCCGCCACCTGCGCGTACATCGGCAACCGCAACTGGTCGTTCAACCACCGAGCGCGCACCGGGGTACGCCGGGAGTACACGCTATTCATCGTCCTCAACGCGATCGGGCTCGGAATCGCGCTGTCCTGCCTTGGCTTCGCCAAGTACGTGCTCGGCCTGGAGGGCGCGCTCGCGCTGAACGTGTTCGGCAACATCATCGGAACCGGTCTGGGCACGATCTTCCGGTTCTGGGCCTACAAGCGGTTCGTGTTCCTGCACCCGGACCACCCACGGGCCGCCACCAACGCGGCCGGCGCCGCGGCGCACCAGCCGCAGGCCCGCCGGGTCCCGGAACCCGCCGGCCGCTGACATCCGGACCCACCACCGGCCGCTGACACCGGGCAGCGGCCGGTCGACGTTGGCAGGCGCCCGCGCCGCAGGCCCACCCGCGCCCTGGTGGCCGTGACCTGCGCCGACCGACGCGCATCCGGCTGCCCGACGCCGCTTTCGGCTTTCGGCGAGCAGCCGCCCACCCGCGAGCGCTCGATTGTGTCCTCGCTCACGCCACCGGCGCCCGGGCCCGGGAGCGCCCCGGTTACCGGGTTCGCGCGCGCTTCGCGCCGCCGACTCGCGCCGGCCGCTTCCCGCTCGGCCGCCGGTGCCGGGTGCTGGCCTCGGCAGTTCGAAGTTCCGTGTACTGCTTAACGCGGGCGGGCGCGGTCCCGCGCTGTCAGTCATGCGACCCCCGCCCACCGCGTGTTCCGAGGCCAGCACCCTTGCCCGGGCCCCGAAGGCGGCCACCACCCAGCTCGGGCGAGCCGTCACCCGGGGCCGGAATTAACGCCGCGTTCGCCGACCTGGCCGGCGGGTGTGTTTGCGGCATGTCTGTCAAGCGACGCCGCGTGCCACAACCGCGGATTTACTTCTACGATCGGACACCGGCGCCGGGGATGGGATGGGTACCCGGGGCATCCTCGGAAGGAATCGTCATGCAGCCAACTGGCCACCGCCCGGACGACCCGGACGCCGAGACCCGGCTCGTCGGGCCGTCCGATGCCGCGACGCAGATCGTTCCGGGTGCGTCCGACGCCCCGACACAGCTCGCCGGCAGCGTGCCCCCGGGCGGTGCGCCCTACTCGCCGGCGCCCGGTGCCCCGCAGGTCGACGCGGACGCGGCGACGCAGCTCGTCGGCGGGGGCAGCACCGCCGGCGGCTACCAGCCACCGTCGGGCTACCAGCAGCCACCGTCGGGCTACCAGCAGCCAGCCGGCTACCAGCAGCCCGGGGGCTACCCCCCGACCACCCCCTACCCGGCCGGCTACCAGCAGTCGAGCGGCCAGCCAACCGGCGGGTACTACGGCCAGCAGCCCGGGACGCCAGCGCCCGCCGGCTACCAGCAGCCGGCCTCGCCCCCGCCCGGCTACTCCGCCGGCCAGCAGGGCTACTACGGCGGCACGACCCCCGGTGCCACGCCAGCCGGCTACGGGCAGCAGGCGGGCTACGGCTACCAGGCCGGCCAGCCGGGCTACGACCCCGGCCAGGCCCAGCAGGCGGGCTACCAGCAGGGCGGGTACCCCGGCTACCAGCAGCCCTCGCCCGGTTACGGACAGCCGCCCTACGGCGGCGCCCCCGGCTACCCGGGCGGCCCCGGGCAGCCCAACAACCGGCGGCGCAACGTGCTGATCGGCGCCATCGCCGGCGTCGTCGTCCTGGTCCTGGTGGTCGTCCTGCTGGTCGTCCTGCTGGGCGGGGACGACGAGGAGGACCCGGTGACCAGGCCCACCCCGACCACCGCTCCGACGGCCACCGTCAGCGTCCCGCCGACGACCGCGCCGCCGACGACGCCGCCATCCTCGCCCTCGCCGACGGCCGGCGCCTTCTCGATCGCCGAGCAGGACCTGCTGGACCGGATCGACCCGAACGTGCTGACCGACTGCGCCGCGGATCCGGACTGGGAGGACTCCGAGGTCGAGGCGGCGCTGAGGTGCTACGCGGTCGAGGACGGCCGCGAGATCATCGCTCTCGGCTACTTCGACCAGGCGGCGCTGGAGCGCGACCTCGACCTGCGCCACGAGGGCGTCCCGACGGACGGCGACTGCTCCATCGGCGAGGAGAGCCGCGGTACGTGGACCCAGACGACCCCGGACGGCACCGAGACCCAGCCCGGCACCCTGGTCTGCAAGTACGACGAGGCGGGTGATTTCCTCATCCACTACACCTATGACGCCGACCTCGCCGGATTCCTGATGGCCGACTCCGACCCGGCGGCCGTGTACGAGTTCTGGACGAGCTTCCACCCGCTGGGACTGGACTAGTCGAGCGGCACAACACCAGCCAGGTGGCCCGGGGGGCCCCCGGGCCCCCCCCCCCCCCCCCGGGGCCCCACCCCCCACCCCGGCCCCCCGGCCAG
>JADGHD010000231.1 GCA_019689615.1 Frankia sp.
TGTGGGGGGGGGGGGGTTGCCCCCGCCGCCCCGGGGGGGGGCGGGGCCCGCCCCCCCCCCCCCCCCCCCCCCCCCCCCACGGCGCAGCAAATTGGCCCAGCGCGGGATGGGCGAGCGTAGGCCGGTGAGGGCGTACGCGCCGACTGGATGACTGGAGGAAGAACGTGGCCCGGATCATCGGCGGCGTCGCGGCCTCGCACACGCCGACCATTGGGTTCGCCTACGACGGGAACAAGCAGGACGACCCGTCGTGGGCGCCCATCTTCGCGGCGTTCGAGCCGGTGAGCGCCTGGTTCCGCGAGCAGCGGCCGGACGCGATCATCTACGTGTTCAACGACCACGTCACGTCGTTCTTCTTCGACCACTACCCGGCGTTCGCGCTGGGTATCGGCGAGGAGTACGCGGTGGCGGACGAGGGCGGCGGCCCGCGGCACCTGCCGCCGGTCCCGGGGAACCCGAAGCTGGCCCAGCACATCGCGGCGAGCCTGGTCACCGACGAGTTCGACCTGTCCTATTTCCAGGACAAGCCGCTCGACCACGGGTTCTTCTCGCCGATGTCGGTGCTGCTGGAGCGCGAGGGCGAGCGCTGGCCGACGACCGTCGTGCCGCTGCAGGTCGGCGTGCTGCAGTTCCCGATCCCCACGGCCGCCCGCTGCTTCAAGCTCGGCCAGGCGCTGCGCCGCGCGGTCGAGAGCTACCCCGAGGACATCAGGGTCGCGGTCGTGGCCACCGGCGGCCTGTCCCACCAGGTGCACGGCGAGCGGGCCGGCTTCAACAACCCGGAGTGGGACCACAGGTTCCTCGACATGATCACCAATGACCCGGCGACGCTCGCGACGATGACGCACGCCGAGTTCGCCACCCTGGGCGGGCTCGAGGGCGCCGAGGTCATCATGTGGCTGGTCATGCGCGGCGCGCTGTCGGAGAACGTCAGGCGGCTGCACAGCTCGTACTACCTGCCGTCGATGACCGGCATCGCCACCCTGCTGCTGGAGAACGAGGCGGCCGAGGTCCCCGACTCGGTGCGCGCCCGGCACCTGGAGCGGATGTCCCAGCAGCTCAGGGGGGTCGAGGGCCTGCCGGGCACCTATCCGTTCGACATCGCCCGCAGCGTGAAGGCCTACCGGCTGAACAAGTACCTCCACGCGATGATCGACCCGGCGCACCGCGCCCGGTTCCTCGCCGACCCGGAGGCGTCGTTCGCGGAGGCCGGGCTCACCGAGGAGGAGAAGGACCTCATCCGGCGGCGCGACTGGCGCGGCCTGATCCACTACGGTGTCATCTTCTTCATGCTGGAGAAGCTCGGCGCCGTGATCGGCACCTCCAACCTGCACATCTACGCGGCCATGCGGGGCGAGGAGCTGGAGGACTTCCTGCGCACCCGCAACACCCAGGTGCTCTACTCGGTCGCCGGGGACCAGCCGGCCGGCGGCGACTCCTTCGCCGCGGCGGGCGCGCCGCGGGAGGGGACGGCCGCGAGCCCGGCCTCGTCCGCGAGCTGACCGGGGCCGGGCATGGGCCACAGCACGCCAGCGCGGCGCTACGACGACACCGGCGTGCGCTGCATGATGATGCGCGGCGGCACGTCGCGCGGCCTGTACTTCCTGGCCGACGACCTGCCGGCCGACCCGGCCGAGCGCGACGACCTGCTGCTGCGGCTGATGGGCACGCCGGACCCGCGCCAGATCGACGGGCTCGGCGGCGCCACGTCGCTGACGAGCAAGGTCGCCGTCATCTCGCCGTCCGCCGACGAGCATGCCGACATCGACTACCTGTTCCTGCAGCTTGGCGTGGACACGGCCACCGTCAGCGACCGGCAGAACTGCGGCAACATCCTGGCCGGCGTCGGCCCGTTCGCGCTCGAGCGCGGCCTGGTCAAGGCCAGCGGGGACGGCGACGACGCCGAGGCGACCGTGCGGATCAGGATGGTCAACTCGGGCAGCATCGCCGTCGCGAGGTTCGCCGCGCCCGGCGGGCGCCCGGAGTACCGCGGCGACACCGCGATCGCGGGCGTGCCCGGGACCGCGGCCCCCATCTCGCTGGAGTTCACCGGCACCGAAGGGTCGGCCACCGGCAGCCTGCTGCCCACCGGGCGGGTGCGGGACACGTTCGACGGCGTCGAGGTGACCTGCGTCGACAACGGCATGCCGGTGATGCTCGCCGAGGCTGCGGCGCTGGGCATCGACGGCAGCGAGCCGCCGGCCGCGCTCGCCGCCGACGCGGCGCTGCTCGCCCGGGTCGACGCGCTGCGCCGGGCCGCCGGGGCGGCGATGGGGCTCGGCGACGTCGCCTCCGCGACGATCCCGAAGACCGTGCTGGTCAGCGCCCCACGCGACGGCGGGCACGTGGCCACCCGCAGCTTCATCCCGGTCCGGCCGCACGACGCCGTCGGGGTGCTCGCCGCGGTCAGCGCGGTCACCGGCATGCTGCTGCCCGGCGCCGTCGGCCACCACCTCACGGCGGACTGGCCGGCCGACCGCCGCTACGTCGACGTCGAGCACCCGACCGGGCACCTGCTGGTCGACGTCGTGGTCACGACCGGCGCCGCCGCCGCGGCTGGCGAGCCAGGCGTGGCGGTGCGGGTGGAGCGGTCCGCCGTCGTCCGCACGGCGCGCAAGCTCTTCGACGGCATAGCATTCCCGCGCGGCTGAGGCCGCCTGCCGCGGGATGCCGTCCAACCGTCACCCGAACGTGCCGACAGAAGGGGCCCGCCGCCATGCCAGCGGAAGCAGTGGTCGTTGTCGCCCAGGTCACCCCGATCCCCGAGCGCCGCGCCGAGCTCGTCGAGGTCCTCGAGCGCGCCATCGCGGCGACGCACGACGAGCCGGGTTGTGAGCTCTACGCCCTGCACGAGGACGACCAGCAGCTAGTCATGATCGAGAAGTGGTCGTCCCGGGCCGCGCTCGAGGCCCACCTCACCGGCGCCCAGTTCAAGGAGATGGCCGCGGCCCTCGCCCCGCTGTGCGCGGTCCCGGCCACGGTCCGGATCCTCACCCCGCACCCCGCCGGCGCCGCGGCCCAGGGCGCGTTGTGATGGTGCCGCCCCCGCGCCGCTGGCGACCAGCCGCGCGGGGGCGGGGTCAGTTGGCCGCCAGGTCCTCGGCGCGGTCGACGTAACGCACGCCGAGCCGGTCCAGCAGCGGGCGCAGGCTGTAGATGTCGAGGCCGAGCTTGCCCGCGCGCAGCTGCTCGCGGACGCCGGCCTCCCTGGCCTCACGGGCGTGGCAGGCGGCCAGGATGGCGGGCGCGGCGAGCCGGGGGAGCACGCAGACGCCGTCGTCGTCGGCGATCACCACGTCGCCGGCGTGCACGATCTGGTTGGCGCAGGTGACGGTGACGTTGACCGAGCCAGGCGAGGCCTTGACCGTGCCCTGGGCGTGGACCGCCCGGCTCCACACCGGGAAGCCCATCTCCCGCAGCTCGGCGGCGTCGCGCACGCCCGCGTCGATGACCAGGCCGGCGCAGCCGCGGGCGAGCAGCGAGGTGGCCAGCAGCTCGCCGAACATCCCGTCGGTCGACCGCGACGTCGTGGTGACCACCAGGATGTCGCCGGGCTCGACCACCTCGACCGCGGCGTGGATCATCAGGTTGTCGCCCGGGTGGCAGGAGACGGTGACCGCCGAGCCCGCGATCCGCGTGCCCTGCTGGATCGGCCGGATCTGCGGGCCGAGCAGGCCGATCCGGCCGGCCGCCTCGTGCGCCGTGGCCACGCCCGCCCTGGCCAGGCCGTCGATGACGTCCTGGCTGGCCCGGTCGATGTGCCGGACGACGACATGCGCCATGTCAGCACCCACCTCGTCTCGGGTGTCGCGTCTCGGTCCCGCGCTGTCGGTCTCGCCGGCCGCGGGAGCTCAGTTGAACTCGTGGGCGACCTGCGGGTAGACCCGCTGGTACGCCTCGCCCTTGGTCTGCGTGCGCTGGCCGAGGTTGGCGGCGGAGTTGCGGCCCAGCTGCACCCCGCGCCGGGCGGCGACGTCGGCGTAGTAGTTCCACAGGTGCTCCTGGCCGACCATCGCCTGCATCGCCTGCCACTTGCGCTCCCACACCGCGGTGATGTCGAGCAGCAGGTCCGGGCGGAAGTCGCAGACCTCGGTCTGGTGTGGCTCGAAGCAGAAGACCGGTGGCGCGCCGATCACCTGCTCGCCCGGCCGCACGCCGGGCGCCTGGGCGAGCACCCGGGCGGTCGTCGCCAGCCGGAACGCGGTGGCGTGGTCGCCGTTGTAGGGGTCGCGCTCGGTGTGGGTGAGCACGAAGGCGGGCTGGACCTCGCGGTAGAGCTGGACGAGCTGGTCGAGCAGCTCGTCGGTCTCCCGCAGCGGGTAGTCGCCAGCGTCGAAGGCTCGCAGCTCCGCGCCCAGGATTCCGGCGGCCTTCTCGGCCTCGGCGTGGCGGATCCGCCTGATCTCGTCGAGGTCCTTGCCTGCCCGCCACAGGCGCGCGGACTCGCCGCGCTCGCCGTAGCTGAGGCAGGCGACGGTCACCCGGGCGCCGGCCTGGGCGTACAGGGCGATCGCCCCGCCGGCACGCCAGACGAAGTCGGCCGCGTGGGCGCTGACCACAAGCAGGGACGTGGCTGGGTCGGGCATGGGCCACAAGCTAGCCGGACGTCGGCAGGATTGTCTACAGTTCCGTCTACAAACTCTGCGCACGGTTCCGCGCCACCAGCCGGCCGGGACACCGCCCGGCTGGCTCGCAGGTGGCCGTCGGACGCCGGCGCGCCACGGGCGACCGCGGCGCGCCAGGGCAGGGGAGGCGACGGAAGGGCAGGTGACGATGACCGGGCGAAGGCGGAGGATGACCGTGCTGGAGCTGACCAGGCGGCTGGTGGCGCGGGGCGCGGTCAGTCCGGCGACGGGGTCGCGCGCCTGGCCCACCGGGTGGCATCCTCGGACACCGTCACGCCACCCGCGCCGTCCGGGACGCGCCCCGCCTGACCCGTCGGCCGCCCCAACCCCGGCGGACCCGCGCCCGCCATGAGAACCGCGGCACACAAATCGTCAACAGATGGCTACCAGCTCCCCGACAATCCTGTCTGAGATCCTGGCGGGAAACCGGGAAGCAACGCAGGCGCCCTGCCTGGTCTTCCTCGCCTGAGGAGAGGACAGTCATGACCATGCCGACCGAGCACCTGCCCGAGGCGGTGAGCCTGCTCGACACGCTGCGGATGGCCATCTACCACGGCGAGCTCACCCCTGGCCAGCGGCTGGTCGAGGCGGAGCTGGCCGCCCGCTACCAGACCTCCCGCGGCGCGGTGCGCGAGGCGCTGGTGTTGCTGAGCAACGAGGGGCTGGTGACCCGGGAGCGCAACCGCGGGGCCACGGTGCGCCCGGTGACCCTGGAGGAGGCCATCGAGATCACCGAGGTGCGCGCCGTCCTGGAGGGGCTGTGCGCGGCCAAGGCCACGGAGCGGATCACCGCCCGCGAGCGCCGGGAGCTCAGGAGCATCGGCAAGCAGATGGCCGACGCGGTGAAGGCGAACAACATCGTCGAGTACAGCCGGACGAGCCAGCTGCTGCACACCCGGATCCGGGAGATCGCCCAGCAGGCGACGGTCGCCGCCATCCTCGACCGGCTGCGCTACCAGAGCGTGCGCTACCAGTTCCACGTCGCGCTGCTGCCCGGCCGGCCCGCGGTCGGCCTGAAGGAGCACCAGGCGATCATCGAGGCGGTGAGCTCGGGCGACCCGGCCGCCGCCGAGCAGGTCATGCGTGAGCACCTGGCGAGCGTGATCGAGGCGCTGCGCAGGCTGTCGGAGCTGGGGACGTCGGTGATGATGCTGCCAGTGTCGGGCTGGAAGTAGGTCGGGACAGCCATGGCCAGTTCGGAACGGGAATCCCAGAGGACGTCGCCCACCCTCGCCTTCGCCGCAGCCGGGCCGGGCATGGCCGACCTGGCCCTGCTGGCCGGCGGCGACGACGTGTTCCGCCGGCTGGCCGCATCCGCCCCGGTCGGGCTCGTCGTGGCCACCCCGTACGGCTCGGTCCGGCTCGCCAACGGCGAGGCGGCCAGGATCCTCGGCGGTGCCTGGCGATTACCGGCACCGTTACACGAGCTGATCGAACGAGGCCACCAGCCCACCCAGGAGCCTGCGCCCGCCGGACCCGGCGGGACCCCCAACGGCTGCGGTGACGCGCTCACCGCGTCCTCCGCCACCGTCCCAGCGCCGGGCGAGACCGTCGTCATCGAGCGGGGCTCGGCCCGGCTCGAGGTCCGCTGCCAGGTCGTCGACGCCCCGTGGCTCGCGCCGCTGCGGGTCGCCTGGCTCACCGACGTCACCCGAGCCGGCGTGATCGCCCGCCGGCTCGCCGCCATCGCGACCGCCTCGGCCACCGTCGCCGACGTCGGCAACCTGGCCGCCACGCTGGACGTCGTGGCCGCCGAGATCGTCCGCGCGGACGACATCGCCGCCGCCCAGATCATCACCCTCGACGAGACCGGCCGGCGGGTGCGCCTGCTCGGTACCGCCGGCTTCCGCGACACCACGAACTTCGTCCCGCTGCTGTTCGAGTGCCAGGCGCTCGGGGCCGACCTGCGCACCCTGGACTGCGCCGCGAGCGGCCAGGTGATCGTGGTCCCGCACCGCAAGAAGATGGTGATGGAGGACCCCAAGTGGGGTCCCCTTCACGGGATCATGGGCCAGCCGGACTGGGACAGCTTCGCCGCGGTGCCGCTGGTCGTGGACGGCCGCACGGTCGGGGTGCTCAACGCGTTCTACGCGCCGTCCGACGACCCGCCGGGCCGGGAGGCGCTGGCGTTCCTCACCGCGATGGCCGAGCAGGCCGCGCTCGCCGTCGACCGGGCCGCCCTGGTCAGCGCCGCCGAGCTGCAGGCCCGCCAGGAGGAGCGCCACCGGGTGGCCGCCGATCTGCACGACTCCGTCGTCCAGCAGGTCTTCTCGATCAAGATGCGGGCGGAGGCGCTGCGGCTGCGGACCAGGACGGCCGCGGGCTCCTCCGGCACGCTCGGCGCGGACGAACTGCGCGCCGAGGCCGAGGAGCTGGTCGCCTCCGCCAGGATCGCGCTCGACGACCTGCGCCGGCTGATCTTCGAGCTGCGCCCGGCCGGCCCGGGCGACGAGGGCCTGATCGAGGCGATCCGCGGCTGGGCGGCCTCCGTCGCCGCCCGCACCGGCCTGCGGATCGAGGTGAACAGCGACCTGGAGTTCATCGGCCTGCCCGCCGGGATCGAGGACGACATCTACCGGATCGTCCAGGAGGCACTGCACAACGTCGTCAAGCACGCCGAGGCGAAGTCCGTCGAGATCGACATCGCCGTGCTCGGGCCGAGCAACAACCAGTTCGTCGTCGACATCGTCGACGACGGGGTCGGCTTCCGGCACGTGTCCCACTCGGGCACCTCGCTCGGCACCGTCTCGATGCGCGAGCGTGCCGCCCGCTGGGGCGGCACGGTCGTCCTGCGGTCGCGCTCACAGAGAGGTGGTCATGTTCGGGTGACGATTCCGCTCACTTCCACAGCACTGACCGCGATGCCCGTCACCGTCCGGGAGAGCTCGTCATGAAGGTTCGTCCAGACCGCTATCCCGGGCCGGACCGGCACGCCGGGACCCACCCCCGCCT
>JADGHD010000232.1 GCA_019689615.1 Frankia sp.
CCGCCGGGGCCGCGCCGGGGCGGCCGGCGCGGGGGGGGGGCGCTGGGGGGGGCCCGGCGAGGTAGTAGACGGTTCCCCGCTCGATCCGGTGGATCCCCCTCAGGCCGGCCGATGCCGCGATGTCGGAGGCCTTCGAGGACCACGGCGAGATCGTGCCGGGGCGGGGCAGCACCACCAGCCGTCGGCCAGTCCGCTCGCCGGTGAACGGCTCGCCGTAGCTGAGCAGGCTGCGCAGCCGCCGCTCGCCGTCGTGGCCGAGGCCGTCCGGGCCGTCGGCGAGGTCCACGAAGTGCAGGTGCTCCGCGGTCACGTCGGTGACCGTTGGCGCCACGGCCCGCAGCCGTGCCAGCAGCCGCCGCCGTCCCGGCGCCGTGAGCGCCGCAATGTCTCCGTACGTCTTCATATCAACCATTCGCGAGTGGTCGCTCCGTGACACCGGTAACACCGGCGCACGGCGGCCCGGAAGCAGCCGCGGCTATCCTATCCCGCCGCTGTTTCCGGGCAGCCCGCGATGGTCCGCCGATCGTCTGGCATGTTTCCCGGACCGATTTCCCGGGCCTTTCAGGGCCCGCCAATCACGTCAGGAAAGATGGGTCCCGCCGAAGGCCTCGAGGAAGTCGACGGTGGCCTCGAGCGAGCGGCTGTGGCAGCTGACGAGGGTCCAGGTGATACCGGCCTTCTCCATGTCCGCCCAGGCCTCGCGGTGGCGGTCCGGGTCCTTCGTCGGCTCGGTCTCGATGGACCGGTCGTGGTAGTGGCACAGGAAGTCGAGCGGCTCGGTGCGCCCTGCCTCGTCCGCTGCCCGTTTGACCTCGGAGATCATCTCCGTGAGGTGCGCCAGATCCCTGATCTGGACGGTCCGGGTGGTGGCGGCCAGCGTGGCGTCACCGAGCATCGGCATCCAGCCCTGGGCCCGTTCGGCGACCCGCCGCCGGCTGAGCTTCGAGTTGCCGCCGATCCAGATCGGAATCGGGTTCTGCACCGGCTTCGGCAGCGCGACGATGTCCCGGGCCGAGAAATGCCGGCCCTCGTAGCTGAACGGCTCACCGCTCCAGTGCAGCGGGAGCACGTCGAGCACCTCGTCGAAAAGTGCGTTGCGCTCGTTCATGTCGACGCCGAGCGCGTAGAACTCGGATTTCTGGTAGCCCGTGCCGAGTCCGAGAATCAGCCGGCCGTTCGACACCTTGTCGACGGTCGCGGCCGCCTTGGCGAGAACGAACGGGTTCCTGTACGGAGCGACGACGAGATTCGTCAGCAACCGCAGGCGGCTGGTCGCCGCGGCCGCGGCCCCGAGCGCGACGAACGGGTCGAGGCTCTGGTGCCCGCCCGCGGCCAGCCACTTCGCGCCAGGTGCCGGGTGGTCGGTGACCGAGATCCCGTCGAACCCGACCCGCTCGGCGGCCGCCGCCACCTCCTGGATCGGGCCGGCGTCGAGCATGTCGCCCTCGAGGCCGTTGGTCTCCGGGTAGTGGAAGATGAAGCGCATCGTCACCTCGCCGCGTAGTGAAGCCGGGATGCAACGTACGTCGGCCTGTCGATCCCGAGCCACCATTGCTGCTGATCAGGCGGCCGCGTGCGGACCGTGCCCAGGCGGTCGAGGTGACGACCGCTCCGCCAGAACCCGCTTGCGCGCACCGGGTCCCGGTCAGCCGCCGGGCCCGCGGCCGATCTCGACGACCGTGCGGCCGACGGCTCGGCGGTGCTGGTGGTCGGCCAGCGCGGCGGCCGCATCGGCCAGGCTCACCCGGCGGCCGACGTGCGGCCGAATCGTCCCGGCCGCGACCAGGTCGAGCAGGTGGGCGTGCACCTCGTCCGCCGTCGCCCGGCCGAACGGGTTGAAGCCGAACTGGCGCATGACGGGGTCGACCTGGTCGACCCAGGCGAGCAGGACACCGACGATCGAGAAGTTGCCGATGCAGGCCAGCCGCAGCGGCCGGCCGGTCATGCCGTTCTCCGGGTCGTCGTTGAAACCGACCGGGACGTAGCGGCCGTCCCGCGCGACGCACGTCCAGGCCTTCCCGACGAACGACCCGCCGGCCAGGTCGTAGACGACGTCGGCGCCGGCATTGTCGGTAAGGCGCAGCACCGCCTGGGCGAAGTCATCCTCGGTGTGGTTGATGGCGTGCTCCGCACCCAGAGCACGGCACAGCCGCGCCTTCTCCTCGCTGCTCACGACGGCGAGAACCCGGGCGCCCAGCGCCCGGCCGTACTGGATCGCCGCCGTGCCCAGGCCGCTCGCCGCGGACAGCACCAGCAGCGTCTCGCCGGCGGTCAGCCGCGCCCGTTGGCCCAGCGCCAGGGCGCCGGTGTGGAACGGCAGGATGAACGCGGCCGCCTCGGCGTCGTCGAGCTCCGGCGGGGCGTCGAAGACCGAGACGGCCGGCGCGATGGCGTACTCGGCGAGCCCGCCGAGCGCGTCCTGAGTGATCGCGACGACCCGCCGGCCCAGCCAGGCCTCGGCGCCGTCGCCGGCCGCGTCGACCACCCCGCAGGCGTCCATGCCCAGCGTGAACGGCGGCGGCGTCGGCACCGAGACCAGCCCGCCCCGGCAGCGATGGATGTCGTTGAAGTTGAGGGAGCCCGCGCCGGTCCGGATCCGCACCTGTCCGGGCCCGGGCTCCGGTAAGTCGATGTCGACGACGTCGAGAACCTTTACCGGGTCGCCGTGCTCCAGCACGCGCAGCGCCTTCATTACCGCCCCTTCCGTCCGCTGCCGTCGGGTGTGTGCCGTGACCGTAACGGCGAGACGGCGCACACGCGCGCAATGCCAGCACAGGCGGCGGGCGAGGACCCGGGACGGCCGCGTTCACCGGCCGGCTTTGAGCGCTCACCAGCTCGGGCCGACGCGCCCGCGGTGCGCACCGGGATCGCCGCGCTCCGCGGTGTCGCTGATTGCGCGCCGCCCGCGCGGTCCGCGCGTCCGGGTACGGGCCGACGTCGAAAGCGACAACGATTGCGCGCCGCCCAAGCGGTCCGCGCCCGGCGCCGACCGGTACTGCCCGTCCGCATACGAGCTGGCTACGCGTCCGGGCGGACGGACTACCGTACGTGAGCTGCGGTCAGAACCTGTCCGCTGTGGCAGTTATGGTGGCCGGCATGCATCCCGCAGACAGCCACGACCTCATCCGCGTCCGTGGAGCCCGCGAGAACAACCTGAAGAACGTGAGCGTCGAGATCCCGAAACGCCGGCTGACCGTGTTCACCGGCGTGTCGGGATCGGGCAAGAGCTCGCTGGTGTTCGGCACGATCGCCGCTGAGTCGCAGCGGCTGATCAACGAGACCTACAGCGCCTTCGTCCAGGGATTCATGCCCAGCATCGGTAGGCCCGACGTCGACCTGCTGGAAGGACTGACCACGGCGATCATCGTCGACCAGGAGCGGATGGGGGCGAACTCCCGCTCCACCGTCGGCACCGCCACGGACGCGAACGCGATGCTGCGGATCGTGTTCAGCCGGCTGGGCGTGCCGAGCGCCGGTCCGTCGTTCCACTACAGCTTCAATGTCCCGCAGGGCGCCTGTCCGCACTGTGAGGGCCTCGGCCGCGTCAGTGACATCGACCTCGACGAGCTGTTCGACCGGAACAAGTCGCTGAACGAGGGCGCGATCACGATTCCCGGATACACCGTCGACGGATGGCTGGTCCGGGTCTACGCCGCCTCCGGCTTCGTCGACCCCGACAAGCCGATCCGCGACTACACCGAGCAGGAGCTGCACGACTTCCTCTACCGGGAACCCACAAAGATCAGGTTCGAGTCGATGAACCTGACCTACGAAGGTCTGGTCCCGCGGGTCCAGAAGTCGTTCCTGCAGAAGGACAAGGAGGCGCTGCAGCCGCACATCCGCGCCTTCGTCGAGCGCGCCGTCACGTTCACCGCCTGCCCGCGCTGCGGCGGCACCCGGCTGAACGACGCGGCACTGGCGTCGCGGATCAACGGGATCAACATCGCGGACGCCTGCGCCATGCAGATCAGCGACCTCGCGGAATGGGTCCGCGGCCTCGACGAGCCCTCGGTCGCCCCGCTGCTGAGGAACCTGCAGGCGACGCTCGACTCGTTCGTCGAGATCGGCCTTGGCTACCTGAGCCTTGACCGGCCGACCGGCACGCTCTCCGGCGGCGAGGCCCAGCGGACGAAGATGATCCGTCACCTCGGCTCCAGCCTGACCGACGTGTCGTACATCTTCGACGAGCCGTCCATCGGGCTGCACCCGCACGACATCCAGCGCATGAACGACCTGCTCACCCGGCTGCGGGACAAGGGCAACACGGTGCTGGTCGTCGAGCACAAGCCGGAAATGATCGCGATCGCGGACCACGTCATCGACCTTGGTCCCGGCGCCGGCAACGACGGCGGGACGATCCGCTACGAGGGCACCGTCGAAGGTCTGCGGTCCAGCGACACGCTCACCGGCCGCCACCTCGGCTACCGGGCCTCGCTGAAACCGACGACGCGCACCCCCACCGGGAAGCTGGAAATCCGCGGCGCCACCAGGCACAACCTGCGGTCCGTTGACGTCGACATCCCGCTCGGCGTGCTGGTCGTGGTGACCGGGGTGGCCGGGTCGGGCAAGAGCTCGCTCATCCACGGCTCGATCCCGAAGAGCGCCGGCGTGGTCTCGGTGGACCAGACGCCGATCCGCGGGTCGCGCCGCAGCAACCCGGCGACCTACACCGGGCTGCTCAACCCGATCCGGACGGCCTTCGCCAAGGCGAACAAGGTCAAGCCGGCGCTGTTCAGCCCGAACTCGGCGGGCGCCTGCCCGAACTGCAACGGCAACGGCGTCATCTACACCGACCTGGCGATGATGGCCGGCGTCGCGACGAACTGCGAGGAATGCGAGGGCCGCCGCTTCCAGGCGGAGGTGCTCAAGTACAAGCTGGGCGGCAAGGACATCAGCGAGGTCCTGGCGATGTCGGTCACCGAGGCGGCCGAGTTCTTCCGCGCCGGCCCGGCGAAGACCCCGGCCGCGTCCGCGATCGTCAACCGGATGATCGACGTCGGTCTCGGCTACCTCAGCCTCGGCCAGCCGCTGACCACCCTGTCCGGCGGCGAGCGGCAGCGGCTCAAGCTCGCGATCCACATGGCCGAGGACGGCGGCACCTACGTGCTCGACGAGCCGACCACCGGCCTGCACCTGGCCGACGTCGAGCAGCTGCTTGGCCTGCTCGACCGCCTCGTCGACGCCGGCAAGTCGGTCATCGTCATCGAGCACCACCAGGCGGTGATGGCGCACGCCGACTGGATCATCGACCTCGGCCCCGGCGCCGGCCACGACGGCGGTCGGATCGTCTTCGAGGGCACCCCCGCCGAGCTGGTCGCCGCGCGCTCGACCCTGACCGGCCAGCACCTGGCCGAGTACGTGGGCGCGGCGGCTGCCTGACCGCATGGGATCCGGGGTTGCGCGCCGAGGCCGCGCTGCGCGGCGCGGGACCACGCACACGGCGGCGTCGCCGGCCAGGCCGGGTTACGCCGGGTCGGCCGGCGCCGTCCAGTCCGGGTCGACGAGGTCGGCGTACTCGGGGTGCCGGCTGATCCAGCCACGGATGAACGGGCAGGCCGGCCGGACCAGCAGGCCTCGGCGGCGGGCGTCGTCGAGCACGCCGCGGGCGACGGCGCCGCCGAGCCCCTGCCCCTCGAAGGCCGGCTCGGTCTCGGTGTGCAGGAAGGTGATCACGCCCGCCGGTCTGAGCGAGTACGTCACCAGGGCGGCGAGCGCACCGTCCACGGTCAGCTCGAACCGATGGCTGTTCGTGTTGTCCACCAGCGCCCGCTCGCCCACGCCCACGCACATCCTGCCGGCGCCAGCCAGCTGACGCGCTCGGTCATCCCCTGGCCGAGGGAACACCGCGGCGATCCCGGCTCATCCCAACCGTCAGGGCTCGTCGCGGGCGCGGGTCGCCGAGCCGCGCGGTACGCGCTGCCGCGGGCTGAGCGCCAGCCATTCCCGCGACCAGGCGTCCAGCGGCTCGAGCAGTCCGAGCAGCCGGCGGCCGTGGCTGGTGAGCCGGTACTCGCCCACCTCGTCGACCTCGATCAGCCCGGCCTCCCGCAGCTCGCGGGCGCGCTGCGACAGCTGCGCCGACGGCGCCTCGACCGCGGCGCCGAGCGCGCTGAACGACCTCGGCGCGGCCCGCAGGCTCCAGAAGATCTCCAGGCTGTGCCGCCGGCCGAGCAGGTCGAGCAGTGCGGCCAGCGGCAGGTCGACGCCGGCCGCGCCGCCGGAACGGGCCGCTCGCCCGGCCGCGGCGCGCTGCGCTGACGAGCGGCTCATCGGACGGCGACGACTGGGGCCGGGGCCGTGCCGATGGCCGACCTGATGCCGTTCGGGTGGTCCATGCCCTCCAGCGTGCCCCGCCCACCGAACAGACAGTGACGCACGCCTGCGTCAGCGTCCGGTATGCCCGGGCCAGTTGACCGCGGGCCACCGGCAACAATCAGCCAAGATCCACGGGATTGCTAGTGCGTCGGTGCCGGGCCGGCGCCGTTGGTGCTCGGCGCCGCGCCCGATGCCGCCAGGCGCGTGCTGTGCTCCGCGGCGCCGTCCGGGTGCGGGGACCCGCCGAAGGCCCGGCGGGTCCGCCGGTAGACCGCGCCGGCCTGGGCCGAGACGATCCCGGCCACGCTCTGAACCTCGGGACGATCCCACAGCAGCCGGGCCTGCCTGGTGATCTCGTCGTAGCTCTCCCGGCCCGCCCGGGTGCCGAGCAGGTAGCCGAGCCCAAAGGCCAGGGCGACCGAGGGGCGGATCCGCATGCTGCCTCCCTGCGCTGGGTAGGTCGTCCGGCGGTGCGGGCCACCGGGAGCGGGCTGGAACGCGCGACCCGGCGCCCGGTGACCACCGGTTGGGCCAACGTTGGCCCGCCGCGCATGGGGCTGCAACGAGTACTACCCCGAAGCCACGCCCCCATGAACCTCAGGTAGGCTGACAGCCGTCAGGTGCAGCACCACATGATCACTACAGGCACCACCCGGTCCTGTATGGTTCATGACGGCCGTCGCGCCCGATCCCGCGTAGCTCAATTGGCAGAGCAGCCGGCTGTTAACCGGCAGGTTATAGGTTCGAGTCCTATCGCGGGAGCCCCTACCAGGCGAAACGCCGGACGAGTGATCTACTTTTCTAGATCATCCCGCATTCCCCGCGCTTTGCGCGAGCCAGGGTAACCGGCGTCAGTCACGGACAGTCACCCGCGTCGCGAGCCAGGCTTCGACGTCCTCACGGCGGTACCGGACGTGCCGACCGATCCGCAGACCCGGAGGCCCGTCCCCGGTCGTCCGCCACTTGTAGACCGTGTTCACCGGAACGCCCAGAAAGCCCGCCAAGTCCTGAACGGTCCACAGCCGCTCCTGATCAGTGCTCTCGCCATCCACCGTCGGCGAGCCCAGGAGGCCCGCCGCCTTTCGTCCGTCCCAGCGCACCAGGCCGCGCGCCACGATCACCGCCGACCCCGGAGCCGGCCGAGCTGACCGAGAACGACAAGGGCCAGGCCCACGACGCCCGCGCGCCCTCGACGAACGGCCAGACAGCGACGGGCCGCCCGCCGATCC
>JADGHD010000233.1 GCA_019689615.1 Frankia sp.
CCGTCGGGTGGGTTGCGGCGGAGCTGTTCGGCCAGCTGGCGGATGAACTCCGGGTCGTCGGCCGGGCCGCGGGGGCGCTCGGGCTCGGGGGCGCGGCCCAGGTGGATCCGGCCGAAGCTGGGGGTGCCCGGGCGGCGCTCGGGACCGATGTTGGGCCGGCCGGGGCGCGGGCCGAAGGACGGGGGTGTGCGGTGGACCGGGTGCGAGCCGGGGTCCATGCCGAGCGGGGCGTTGCGCGGCCGGGCGAAGACGAACCAGAGCAGCCAGCACATCGGGCCGAGCAGTGGGCCGCACAGGACGACCAGCACGATCCAGACCCACTTCGACAGCAGCCGTACCTCGGGGCCGGGGGTCCGTGCGATGTCGTAGATGGCGTAGGCCCATGCCGCGAAGAGCACCACGGTGAGCAGCACACCCACTGGCTCGTTGCTCCCTTCGCTGTCGCGGGTCCACGTCACGGGGCCACGTCGCAGAGCCACGCCGCCGGGCCAGGTCGCCAGGTCGTCGGGACCAGGCCGCCGGGCCAGGTCGCAGGACCAGGTCGCAAGGCCGCGGCTGCGCGGGCCGCCGAGCCGGGCCGCCCTCGCCCGGCCAGGCGGACGCGACCCGGGTCTGTCCAGTGTGCTCCTCCGCCGGTGCTGGCGTCCCGGGGGTTGCCAGAAGCGCCGGGCGCGGCGGGTGACGCGTGGCGGACAGGCCCGCCGGCGTTGCGGCGAGGCACATGGTTGTATCGGCTGTCGATGGCCGATTGGCCAGGTAAGGGCGAACGCCGTGGGTGGCACGTGGCTCGCCGTCGCGTGCACGGTCGGCGCGCCCCGCAACGACAGTACGGGCACCGGACGACGGCGGTGCCGGACAACCGGTGGGAGAGGCTCCGATGGCCTGGGCGGATCTGCGCGCGTTCATCGCCGACCTGGAACGGCGTGGCGAGCTACGCCGCGTCACCGTCCCGGTGGACCCGAAGCTCGAGGTGAGCGAGATCGTCAACCGGGTGGTTCGGCAGCGCGGCCCGGCGCTGCTGTTCGAGAACCCACGCGGCGCGGACATGCCGTTGGCGATCAATCTGTTCGGCACCGAGGCCAGGATGGCCCGAGCGCTGGGGGTCGACCGGCTCGACGAGGTCGGCGACCGGATCGCGCAGATGCTGCGCCCGGAGCTGCCGGTCGGGCTCTCGGGGCTGCGTGAGGCGCTGGGCAAGGCGGCCCGGCTGACCTCGATGCCGCCGAAGAAGGTGCGCACGGCCCCCTGCCAGGAGGTGGTCTACACGGGCGACGACGTGGACCTGTACCGGCTGCCCGCGATCCAGTCCTGGCCGCAGGACGGCGGCGCGTTCCTCAACCTCGGGCTGACGCACACCCGCCACCCCGAGACCGGCGTCCGCAACCTCGGCATGTACCGGCTGCAGCGGCATGACTCGCGCACCGTGGGCATGCACTGGCAGATCCACAAGGACTCGACGACCCACTACGCGGTCGCCGAGCGGCGCGGTGAGCGGCTGCCGGTCGCGATCGCGTTCGGCACCGACCCGGTCGTCACCTACGCCGCGTCCGCGCCGCTGCCGGCCGACATCGACGAGTACCTGTTCGCCGGGTTCCTCCGCGGCGAACGGGTGGAGCTGGTCGACTGCCTGACGGTCCCGCTGCAGGTGCCGGCGAACTCGCAGATCGTGCTGGAGGGCTGGGTCGAGCCGGGGGTCCGCCGGCCGGAGGGGCCGTTCGGCGACCACACCGGCTTCTACACGCCGGTGGAGCCATTCCCGGTGCTGCACGTCGAGGCGATGACGATGCAGCGCGACCCGATCTACCAGACGATCGTCGTCGGCCGCCCGCCGCAGGAGGACGGCCCGATGGGCAAGGCAACCGAGCGGATCTTCCTGCCGCTGGTGAAGATGATGATCCCCGAGATCGTCGACTACGACCTGCCCGAGGCCGGCGTCTTCCACAACTGCGTGATCGTCTCGATCGAGAAGCGTTACCCGAAGCACGCGCAGAAGGTGATGCACGCCATCTGGGGAGCCGGGCTGCTGTCGCTGTCGAAGCTCATCATCGTGGTGGACGCCGACTGCGACGTGCACGACTACGCCGAGGTGGCCTGGCGGGCGTTCGGCAACGTGGACTACGCCCACGACCTGCTCGTCACCCAGGGCCCGGTCGACCATCTCGACCACGCGTC
This sequence comes from Frankia sp., assembly GCA_019689615.1. Taxonomy (GTDB): domain Bacteria; phylum Actinomycetota; class Actinomycetes; order Frankiales; family Frankiaceae; genus Pseudofrankia. Next base: position 2,173 of record JADGHD010000233.1, read on the forward strand.
CTACGAGCAGTTCTACGGGGGCAAGGCGGGCATCGACGCCACCCGCAAGCTGCCGACCGAGGGCTACCGCCGCGAGGGCGGCTGGCCGCGGGAGTGCGTGATGGACGCCGCGACCCGCGAGCTGGTGACGGCCAGGTGGAAGGAGTACGGGCTGTGAGTTCCGACACCCGCGAGGTGGCCAGGTGAGCGAGGCCGCGTCGCTGCCGGCGGTGATCGCCCGGCCGCGGGCATTCCTGCGGCTGGTGATGATCGAACACTCGGTGTTCGCGCTGCCGTTCGCCTACGTCGCCGCGCTCGCCGCCGGCTTCGCCGAGTCCCGCTCGGTGCACTGGGTCGACCTGCTGCTGGTCACCGTGGCGATGGTCGCCGCGCGTACGTTCGCGATGGCGGCCAACCGGGTCATCGACCGGGAGATCGACGCCCGTAACCCGCGCACCGCCAACCGGGAGCTGGTCACCGGCGCGGTCAGCGTGCGCACCGCCGTCGTCGGCGCGGGCGTCGCGCTGCTGGTGTTCCTCGGCACGGCCGCGGCGCTCGGCTGGCTGTGCCTGGCGCTCGCGCCGGCCGCCGTGCTGCCGCTGGTCGTCTACCCGTACGCGAAGCGGTTCACCGACTTCCCGCAGGTCATCCTGGGGATCGCGCAGGCGGTCGCGCCGATCGGCGCCTGGATCGCGATCACCGGCGACTGGTCGTGGTCCGCGGTGCTGCTGGGCCTGGTGGTTGGGACCTGGATCGGCGGCTTCGACCTGATCTACGCCTGCCAGGACGCGGAGATCGACCGGCGGATCGGCGTCCGGTCGGTGCCGGCCCGGTTCGGCGTGCGGGCGGCGCTGATCGCCTCCGCGGTCACCCATGTGGTCACGTTCGCGCTGTTCGTGCTGTTCGGCCTGGTCGAGGACTTCGGTGCCTGGTGGTGGGCCGGTCTCGGGCTCACCGCGGTCGCCTTCGGCTACGAGCACGCGATCGTCACGCCGCGCGACCTGTCGCGGGTGAACCGGGCGTTCTTCACCGCCAACGGCTTCGTGGGCATCGCGCTGTTCGCCTTCGCGCTCATCGACCTGATCGACCGGGGCCTGCGGGGGTGACCGAGGGGCGGCGCCCCTGGGTGGTCGGGGTGAGCGGGGCGAGCGGCACCCCGTACGCGGCGGCGGTGCTGCGCGGGCTGCTCGCCGCCGGGCTGCCGGTCGACCTCGTCCTCTCCCGCGCCGCCCGGCTCACCCTGCTCGACGAGACCGGGATCGCCTGGAACGACGCCCCCGGCGCGTGGCCGGCCGCGCTGGCCGACTGGCTGGGGCGCACGCTGGCCGGCGGCCAGCGGCCCGACCGCGACGAGCTGGCCGGGCAGGTCGCCACGCTGGTGCGGGTGCACAGCCACGGCAACCTCGCGGCCGGGCCGAGCAGCGGCTCCTACCCGACCCGCGGGATGATCGTCGTCCCGGCGAGCACCGCCTGCGTCGCCGGCATCGCCCTCGGCCTGTCGAAGGACCTGCTGCAGCGGGCCGCCGACGTGACCCTCAAGGAGCGCCGGCGCCTGGTCGTGGTGCCCCGGGAGACGCCGCTCACCGGCGCCACCCTGCGCCACCTGGTGACGCTGCACGACGCCGGTGCCGTGGTCGCGCCGGCCAGCCCCGGCTTCTACGCCGGTGCCACCGACGCCCAGGCGCTCGTCGACTTCGTCGCCGGGCGGGTGCTGGACGCCGCGGGCGTGCCCAACGAGCTCTTCCGCCGCTGGACGGGCGAGTTGGGCGCGGCGCGCGGCGGTTCAACCGGACCTGGCACAGTGGAGGGCGACCAGGGCGGTTAGCGGCCCGACGGGTTGCTCGGGGCGCGATTCTCGCGGGCCCGCGGCGGCCCGCGTCTGCGGACGCGTGAAGGGGGAGCGGATGGCACGCGGGCGACGAGACGGGGCCGGCACCGCCGGGGGCCCGAAGGCGAAGGGAGCCCCGGCGCAGGGCGGACCGGCGGGCACCCCGCAGGGCAAGCCCGCGAAGCGGCCGACTCCGCCGCCGCCGGACCTGAAGGCGGCGCTCCCGTACTTCCTCGCCAGGTTCGCCGTCTTCATCGTCCTGACCTTCACCTTGCTGCTCGTCGGCCTGAGCTGGCTGCCGGCGGTGCTCGCTGGCATGGTGGCCGCCGGCGTGCTCACCTACCCGCTGGCCCGCATGCAGCGCCGCGCCGCGGAGCGCAACCGCTCATCCTGACGGCTGCCCGACGACCGTGACCTTCGTCGGCGGCTCGTGGGGGCGGCCGCGGCGCGGGCTAGGCTCTTGGTCATGGATGCCGGACGCAAACGGGAGATCGAGGCCAAGGTCCTCGCGGGCGAGCGGCTGGACCGGGCGGACGGTGAGGCGCTCTACGCCTGCGACGACCTGGTCTGGCTCGGTGGGCTGGCGCACGAGGTCCGGGTGCGCAAGAACGGCGACCGGGCGTATTTCAACGTCAACCGGCATCTGAACCTGACGAACGTCTGCTCCGCGTCCTGCGCGTACTGCTCGTTCCAGCGCAAGCCGGGCGAGCCGGACGCGTACACGATGCGGATCGAGGAGGCCGTCCGGCTCGCCAGGGAGCTGGAGCCGTCCGGCATCACCGAGCTGCACATCGTCAACGGCCTGCACCCGACGCTGCCCTGGCGGTACTACCCCCGCTCGCTGCGCGAGCTGCGCAAGGCCCTGCCGGGGGTGGCGCTGAAGGCGTTCACCGCGACGGAGATCCACTGGTTCGAGAAGATCAGTGGCCTGACCGCGGACGAGATCCTCGACGAGCTGATCGACGCCGGGCTGGACTCGCTCACCGGCGGCGGGGCCGAGATCTTCGACTGGGAGGTCCGCCAGCACATCGTCGGCCACGAGACCCACTGGGCGGACTGGTCGCGGATCCACCGGCTGGCGCACGCCAAGGGGCTGCGCACGCCGTGCACGATGCTCTACGGGCACATCGAGGAGCCGCGGCACCGCGTCGACCACGTGCTCCGGCTGCGCGAGCTGCAGGACGAGACGGGCGGCTTCGCCGTCTTCATCCCGCTGCGCTTCCAGCACGACGCCGCCGGCGACCCGCGCAACCGGCTGATGAACCAGCCGATGGCCACCGGTGCCGAGGCGCTGAAGACGTTCGCGGTCTCCCGGCTGCTGTTCGACAACATCGACCACATCAAGTGCTTCTGGGTGATGCACGGCCTGACCACCGCGCAGCTCTCGCTGAGCTTCGGCGCGGACGACCTCGACGGGTCGGTGGTCGAGTACAAGATCACCCACGACGCCGACCGTTTCGGCACACCGAGCACGATGACCCGCGAGGACCTGCTCGAGCTGATCCGCGACGCGGGCTTCCGGCCGGTCGAGCGGGATACCCGCTACCGGGTGATCCGGGAGTACGACGGCCCGGACCCGGCCCGCCGGGACGTCCCGCAGCCGATGGACGTGTGAGCGGCGGCAGAGGGCGGTGACCTGACCATGTCGGAGGAACGCCAGAACGAGTCAGGGGCGGCGCGTCGCGCTGTCGGCCGGCCCGGGATGGGATCCATCTTCGTGCTGGCGTTCCTGGTGATCCTGGTTCCGGGTATCGCCGTCTATGTGCTGGCGCGGACGTTCGGCCTCGCGCTGGGCCCGTCCTGCCTGCTCGGTCTCCTCGCGGTCTTCATCGGGCTGGCCCTCTACCCGAGCGTGCTGGTCAAACTGGGTTGGGTGCCGCCACGGCGCCGGCCGGCAGGGAGGAAATGATGACTGAGCCACGCGAACCGAGCCTGCTCTCCATCAACCTGCGCTACTTCACCCTGCGGGCGGTGCTGTTCGGCGGCGTGCTGGCGCTCGTCCTGCTGCTGGGCGTCAACGGGTGGATCGCCTTCTTCCTCGCCCTCGCGGGCAGCGGCGCGCTGAGCTTCCCGCTGGCCCTGCGGCAGCGCCGGGCCGCGCAGCGGGCGTTCGAGCTGCGCCGGGGCCGCGTGTGAGCGCCGGCCCGGCCGGACCAGCGGCCGGAGCCCAGCCGACGCCGACCGCCCAGGCCAGCACGCCCAGCGCCGCCGGTGCCGCTGGTGCCGCCGGCACGCCCGGTGCCGTGGGCACCGCCAACGCGGCGGTGCCCGGCCAGGCCAGCCCGGCGGGTGAGCCGGCCGACCCGCCCCTACCAGCGCAGGCGCCGGAGCGCCCCCGCGTCGGGCACATCCAGTTCCTCAACTGCCTGCCGCTGTACTGGGGGCTGGTCCACTCCGGGGCGCTGCTCGACCTCGACCTGCGCAAGGACACCCCGGACCGGCTGTCGGAGGCGCTCGTCGCCGGTGAGCTCGACATCGGCCCGATCAGCCTGGTCGAGTACCTTCGCCACGCCGACGAGCTGGTCGTCCTGCCGGACCTGGCGGTCGGCTCCGACGGGCCGGTGCTGTCGGTCGTGCTGAGCACGCAGGTGCCGATCGAGGAGATCCGCACGGTGGCGCTCGGCTCCACCTCGCGCACCAGCGTCCTGCTCGCCCGGATGATGCTCGAGGACCGGTTCGGGGTGCGGCCCGAGTACGTCACGATGCCGCCCGACGTGCCGATGATGCTGCGGGAGGCCGACGCGGCGGTCACGATCGGCGACGTCGCCCTGCGCGCCTACTACGAGCACGAGCAGGGCGGGCCGGACCACCAGCCGGTCGTTCTCGACCTGGGCCAGGGCTGGCGGGACTGGACCGGCCTGCCGATGGTCTTCGCGATCTGGGCGGCCAGGCGCGACTTCGCCCGCGCCCACCCGGGCCTGGTCAAGGAGGTGCACGGCGCGTTCCGGTCGAGCCTGGATCTCGCGCTGTCCGAGGTGACGACGGTCGCCGCCCGCGCCGCCCGCTGGGAGGTCTTCGACCCGGCCTCGCTGGTCCGCTACTTCACCACGCTCGACTTCCGGCTCGGCCAGCGCCAGCTCGAGGGTCTGGCCGAGTTCGCCCGCCGGGCGGCCGCCCGCGGCGCCGTCCCGGAGTTGCGCGAGGTGGTCTTCGCCGACGTGTGACCCGCCGACGGGTCGTGGTCAGGCCGGCGGTGAGCCGTCAGACGGGTGGCTGGAAGGCCTGGGAGAGGCCGGCCGGGCGCTGGATCCGGGCCGGGGCGGTGCTGCCGAACCTGGCGATCCGCCCCTTGACCAGCGCCACCAGCCGCGGTGTGCTGGCCCGGCCGCCCGGGGCGGTCATCATGTCCGCCAGGCTGCGCCGCGTTGTCCCGGCGAGGCCGTGGTCCGCGTCGGCGCCCGGGCGGTCGGACGCCGATCCCTGCCTGGCCGTGGCCGACGGCGCTCCGACTCCCACGGCCGCGGGGGCGGCATCCGGGTCGACCTGGCCGGCCGGCTCGGCCGGCCCACCCGGGCCATCCGTGGCCGAGCCGCGCGGGGCGGCGCTGGCGGGGGGCGCCTC
>JADGHD010000234.1 GCA_019689615.1 Frankia sp.
CGAAGTGGGTGATCCCGGCGTCCAGCGCCGCCCCGACGACGGCCGCCGTCTCCTCGGGGCCGATCCGCATCCCGAAGTTGTTGCACCCCAGCCCGACGATGGACACCGCGGGTCCCTGGTTGCCGAGCGGTCGTGCCTCCATGCGGTTCTCTCCTCCGGGGTTGGTCGGGCCTCGCGTCGCGAGACTACGGCGTGAGCCGGCCGCGGAGCGACGGATCACCGACCGCTCCGCCCCGGCCAGCCCTCGGTGGCGGTGGCCGCCGCCGGCTCAGACCGCGCCGCTGGCGAGCAGCGCGTCGAGCTTCGCGTAGCCCTGGGTGATGCCCGCCTCCATGCCGCTGCGCAGCCAGTCGTCGCGGACCTCGAAGCTGTTCACCAGCGACCGGGAGTGCAGCCGGGTCCAGCCGTTGCCCAGGTCCTCGAAGCGCAGCGTCTCCAGCGAGACCTCGTCCGGGGCGCCCTCCCAGCAGAACGTCTGCACGATCCGGTCCGGGCGCACGGTGTGGAAGCAGCCGCGGAAGGCGTGCTCGGCGCCGTCCAGCATGGAGATGTAGCGCCAGCTGCCGCCGTCGCGGGCCTCCCAGTAGTCGACGCGGTTCGTCATCCCGTCCGGGCCGACCCAGCGCAGGTACAGGTCGACGTCGGTGTGCGCGCGGAACAGCTGCTCCGGGGTGGCGCGGAAGTCCCGGGTGAGCACGATGGCCGGCGCCTTCGGGTCGGCCTCGATCCGGGTCTCGATGATCGTCTCGCTCGTGGTCACGCTCATCAGGCGGTCTCCCTCTCGGCTGGTGCGATGTCGGGCGGCGGCGCGCCGTCCGTCGGGCCAGCTGGCCCGGCACCAGGTGGACTGGTGGAGGCGGGCGCGTTCATCGCCGCGAGCACCGCGTCGAGCCGGCGGTAGCGTTCCTCGGCCCGGCGCCGGTAGCGCTCGATCCAGGCCGTCATCAGGTCGAGCACCTGGGCCTCCAGGTGCACCGGGCTGCGGTGGGCCGTGCCGGCCCGGCTGACCAGGCCGGCCTGCTCGAGCACCTTGACGTGCTTGGACACCGCCTGGACGGTGACGTCGTACGGTGCCGCGAGCTCCCCCACCGTGGCGTCCCCCTCGGCGAGCCGCGCGACGAGGTCACGGCGGGTCGGGTCGGCCAGCGCGGCGAACACCCGGGACAGCTGGTCCTCCGCCACAGCGCCCTCCTCAACCAACTGGTTGACATCAACCTACGAGCAGTCCGAGCCGACGTCAACCATCTGGTTGACGTTTCCCCGCTGCCGGTCCGCCCGGGGACCACGCGGTCAGGACTGTGTGGCGATCACTCGGTGGCGATCCGCGCGCCGAAGCCGATCAGGACCACCCCGGTGACGCGGTCGATCCAGCGGCGCACCGGCCCGTCCGCCAGCCACCGGGACACCGGGCCGGACAGCGCGAGCAGCGCGGCGTAGTAGGCGGCCGTGAGCACGATGAAGACCGCGCCGAGCAGCAGCGACATCAGCCCGACCGGCGAGCCTTCCGGGATGAAGCCCGGCAGGAACGACACGAAGAACACGCCGACCTTCGGGTTGAGCAGGTCGGTCGCCAGGCCGGAGGTGAACCCGGTGCCGAGCAGGCCACGCCGCCGCCGCGTCCGGCCGGCCGCGGTGGCCTCGTCCTCGCCACCGGCGGCGTCGAGGGCGGGGAGCGCCGACGACCGGGCCCGCAGCGCCTGGACGCCGAGCCAGCACAGGTAGACCGCGCCGACGACGCGCAGCACCAGGTAGGCGTCCTCGCTGGCGTGCAGCAGGGCCGCCAGGCCCAGCGCCGCGGCGATGACCCAGACCACCAGGCCCGTCATCACCCCGAGCGCCGCCCGCGCCGCCAGCCGGCGCCCGCCGGCCACCAGGTTGCGCAGCACCACCAGCGTGTCCGGCCCCGGCAACAGCACGATCAGGATCGAGGCGGCGATGAACGCCGACAGCGCGACGAGCATCCCGTCAGCGTAGCCAGCGGCCGAGGAGGCTTGCCGGCCTTTGTCCGACTCGTCCGTCCGCTGTCAGCCGGCGGCCCACTCCTTGACCTGCTCGATCAGGGCCACCCGGCCCTGGTGGTCCGGGGCGATCGGGGTGATGTTGAGCGTCGTGACGCCGGCCTCGCGCAGCGCGGCGATGCGCTCGCGCACGTAGCTCTCCGGCCCGATCAGCGACATGGCCCGCAGCAGGTCGGCCGGGACGGCGGCCTCGGCCTCCTTCTTCTTGCCGTCCAGGTAGAGGTCCTGGATGAGCTTGGCCTCCTGCTCGTAGCCGTAGCGGCGAGCGAGGTCGTTGTAGAAGTTGCGGCCGCGCGCGCCCATGCCACCGATGTAGAGCGCGAGCATCGGCCGCATCAGGTCGACCAGGCCGGCGGTGTCCTCGCCGACCGCCACCGGGGCGGCGACGACGACATCGAGCTGGCCGAGCCGCGGGTCGCGCTTGGCCAGGCCCTCGGCCAGGGATGCGCCCCAGACGTCCTTCGCCTTCTCCGGGTGGTAGAAGATCGGCTCCCACCCTTCGGCGATCTCCGCGGCCAGAGCGACGTTCTTCGGCCCGATGGCGGCGATGATGATCGGGATGCGCTCGCGGACCGGCCGGTTGATCAGCTTCAGCGGCTTGCCCAGCCCGGTCCCGCGCTCGGGCGGCAGCGGCAGCGTGTAGTACCTGCCCTGGTACTCGACCCGCTCCCGGCGCCACACCGCCCGGCAGATCTCGACGACCTCCCGGGTCCGGCCCAGCGGCGCGTCGTAGGGCACCCCGTGGAAGCCCTCGATGACCTGCGGCCCCGACGCCCCGATCCCGAGCGTGAACCGCCCACCCGACACGTAGTCGAGCCCCGCCGCGGTCATCGCGGTCAGCGTCGGCGTCCGGCTGTAGATCGGCAGGATGCCCGAGGCGAGCTCCAGCCGCTCGGTCCGCGCGGCCAGGTAGCCAAGCTGGCTCACCGCGTCGAACGAGTACGCCTCCGGCACGAAGACGATGTCCAGCCCCGCCCGCTCGTAGTCACCCAGCTCGGCCACGGTCTCGGTGAACCCGCCCGCGTAGTTCAACGGCATCCCGATCCGCACGCGCCCCGCCTCCCTCATCACCGGACCCCGGCCGCACCGCCGCGACCCACCGCACACACCTTGCACCCGCTGGCCCGCCAGGCGCACCCGATGTTGTCCAAGCGGGCCGGCCGCGTTCACGGGGAGTGAGAGCGGGCGATGGGGCGAAGAGGGTCATCGGGGCCTCTCCTGGCCCTCTACGCCCGAAGACGCGTGCCCGAGTGATTGCCTGGCAGCTCGAAGCGGCCGGACACCGCGTCCCGCCGCACGCCTGGGAAATGGTCCCCGGCGGCAACCGACGTGATCGAGCCCGGCGTGCGGCACACCGACCGCACGACCGCGCTCCTGTCGCCGGACTGGCGGACTCGGGCGCTGTGAGCACACCGTGTCCGCAGCCGCGCAAGGCCATCGAGGGCGATCACCAGGGCGATGATCCCCGTCTGTGGCCCCAGATGGCTGCCCACAGGCCCCGCCCACGACCACCCGAGGCCACAACCAGCGGCCGACAGCCCCATGATCACCGTAGGTGGCTCGGCGTGGTCGTGCCCGCGTCCCGGCCGCGACCACTACAGGCCACAGACCAAGATCAGCACGGCTCCGACCGCCGACGACGGCCTGGGCTGGCCGCGCCGCTGGCACCAGGCGCCCGGCCGCGGGTCGCCTGCTGGTGGATTCTCGCCAGTCGGCAGAAGGCCCAGGACGGGTGCTCGCGACGCCGACTGAGCTGTCCATCGCCCTCGTTGCTGGACAGCAGTCGTGACGCGGGCCCAGCTGGCACCGACGAGTCGTCAGCTCCAACCAAGGCGGACCACTGGTCGAGACCGGTCGGGGTCAGCCGGCGGCCAGCGCGGGGGCCTGGTCGGGGCAGATCGTGCGGACCGCGAGCGCGACGATCCCGGTGCCTGCTCGTGCCGGCCCATGCCGGTCGTCCGCGCGCACGGGTGTTCCGTCCGCCTCGCCAGTGGTCTGTGTGCCGCCGTGGGCGCTCCCCCGGTGGGTGGTGGGCGACGTACCGTCGCGGTGTGCACCGGCTTTCTTCCACCGTGGTCTGTGTGGTCGGGCCGGACCCGGCCGCATCGCCGGACCCTGTGGTCCGGTCCGTGGTCACGCCGCTGGCGAGTGCCGCGAACGTGACGGTGGTGCTCCCCGATGACTCGCTGCCGCCGGGGGCGCGGGCGGCGGCGGCGTGGGCGGAGTGCCGTGGCGCGTCCACCCCGTACGTCGTGCATGACGCCGACCCGCTGGCCGAGGTCGCCGCGGCCTGGATCGCGCGCTACGACGAGGCCGGTCCCGTGGGGGACCTGGAGGTGGCGGTCGCGGCGGCGGTCGAGCGGTTCCGGCGGGGCGAGGTGGACCTGCCCGACAGCCTCGTGCTGCTCGACCCGGACAGCTGGCCGCCGACGCGGCGGCACTGGTACCTCGGGGTGCTCGCGGCCGCGGCGCCCGCGCGGGTGGTGCCGCTGCGCTCCGACGCCGGCGAGCTGCGGCGGACGTTGCGCGCGCTGCCCACCGGGCGCTGGTGGCCGCAGCCGGCCGAGCGGCTGCTGGACGGGATCGACCGGGTCGTGCCGGACAGGGTCGGGCTGCCGGCCCGCGGCTGACGCGGACGGCCGGGCGACGGCCCGGCCACGGCGTGCCTGCTCAGCCGGCCATGTGGGCCGGCTCGCCGGTGCGCTCCTCGATGTTGCGGGCCGCCGTGTCCAACAGGCGGTGCGCCAGCTCGGACAGCGCCCGGGCGGCCGCCACCTCGTCGCCGATCATCGGCACGTCGGCGTCGTGTGGGTGGCGGCGGGCCACGCCCTCGGCGCGCATCGGCACGTCCAGCTGGGTCATCGCGTCGGGCCGCAGCATCGCCTCCGCCCGGGTCCTGCCGTCGTCCTCGGTCAGCCGTACGTCCACGGTCCAGGTCTTCGTGCTGGTCATCTGTCTCACCGCTTTCTCGCCTCGCGGGGATGCCTCCTGGTCTCGGCGTTCCCGCTCCTGGCCAGCTCGACCAACCTCGCTGCCCGCCACGTCGGCCGGGTGGCGGCGCCGCGCCGGGCGGGCCGGGATCAGGTGCGGCGGAAGGCGGCCCGGTCGGGGCCGACGGCGACGCAGCGGGTGCCGTAGGGGCGGCTGACCCGGTCGAGGGTGTCGGCCAGCCAGGAGGTGTCGTCCGGGCCGGCCCGCTCCAGGCGCAGGCGGCGGGCCCGCAGCGCGCGCAGCTCGGCGCCCAGCACCTCGCCGCTGGCCTGGTCCAACGTCACCAGGTAGAGCGGGCGCAGGTCGTCGCGGTAGTACTCGTAGCCGCCGATGCCCTCGTAGTCGTCGATGAAGTCGCCGCAGCCGTAGAGGATCAGGCCCTCGCCGTAGAGCTCGGCCGGGCGCGGGTGGTGCGACGAGTGGCCGTGCACCACGTCGACGCCGCCGTCGATCAGGCGGTGCGCGAGCTGGACCTGGCTGTCGTCGACGCCGTAGCCCCAGTTCGAGCCCCAGTGGATCGACACGACGACCCGGTCGGCCGGGCGGCGGGCCCGCCAGACCCGGTCGAGCACGAGGTCGGCGACCGCGTCCGGGTCCTGCTCCCAGGGCGGCGGGAGGAGGGCCACGCCGGGGCGCCACTCGGTGGCCGCCCACTCCGGCGGCACCCCGCTGGTCTGGTCGGCGACCGCGAGCACCAGCACCCGGCCGCCGGCACGGCCGCCACCGTCGTCACGCGCGTCGCCTTCGGCGGTGGGCCGGGCGGGGACGGCGGCCGGGCGCCATGCCTCGGCGGCGTCGCGCCCGGCACCGGCCGTCGCGATCCCGGCGGCCGCGAGCGCCTCCAGCGTCTCGGCCAGCCCGGAGTGGCCGAAGTCGAGCACGTGGTTGTTCGCCAGCGAGCAGACGTCGGGCCTGGCCGCGGTCAGGCAGGCGAGGTTGTCGGGGTTCATCCGGTAGTGGACGGCCTTGCCGGGGGCGAAGTCGTCGCTGCGGGTGATGGCCGTCTCCAGGTTGATCACCCGGACGCCGCCGGCCTCGTCCAGCTCCGCCAGGGCCTCGCCCCAGGGCCAGCGGGGGTCGACGGGCGTGCGCAGCTGGCCGTGGGCGACCTCGGCGAGGCGCAGGTAGTCGCGGGCGTCGTCGACGTACTCCTCCCTCAGCCGCGGGTCGCCCGGGTGCGGCAGCGCCTGGTCGACCCCGCGCCCCAGCATCACGTCGCCGCACAGGCACAGCCGCACCACACTGTTCGTGTTCATGTGACTGCGCATAGCTCAACGCTACGCCCGGCCGCCGGCCCGGGCGCGGCCCGTCGTGACCGCGCTAGCGCGTCGCGGCACCCGCCCGCTGCTCGTGGTGGGCCTGGCGCAGCGCCGTCACGACCTCCTGCTGCCAGCGGGCCGCCGGCTCCCAGGTGCCGGTGAGCATCGGCGAGCCGTGCAGCGCGCCGGCCTGGTGCAGGTGTCTGGTGGCGACGCCGGCCTCGGCCAGCCGGGTGGCGTAGAGCTCGCCGTCCAGGCGCAGCGGGTCGTGCTCGGCGGTCATGATCACAGCGGGGGGCAGGCCGGCGAGGTCGTCGGCGAACAGCGGCGAGACCAGCGGCTGGCGGGCGTCGCGCGGGTTGGGGAGGTAGTGGGCGACGGCGACAGCCAGCTGCTCGGTCATGTCCTGGCTGCCACTGGCCGCCGCGGCCCGCCGGGCCGTCTCCAGGGTCAGGTCCAGCGCCGGGACCTCCAGCAGCTGCAGCACCAGCGGCGGGCCGCCGGCGTCGCGGGCCCGCAGCGCCAGTGCGGCGGCCAGGTTGGCACCGGCGGAGTTGCCACCGACGGAGACGTTGCCGGCGTCGACGCCCAGCCCGTCCGCGTTGCCGACCAGCCAGGTCAGCGCCGCCCAGGCGTCGTCCAGGCCGGTCGGGTAGGGGTGCTCGGGCGCGAGCCGGTAGTCCACGGAGGCGACGACGACGCCGCCCTCCTGGGCGCGCTGGCGGCAGAGCGCGTCGACGATCAGGTCGTCGATCGAGCCCTGCCACCAGCCACCGCCGTGCAGGCTCAGGTGCGCCGGCAGCGGCGCGGCGGCGCTGGGCCGGTACAGCCGGACGCGGATCTCGCCGCCCGCCACCGCCACCAGGTGGTCGGTGACGTCGTGGACCTCGGGGCCAGGCCGACTGAACCGCAGGAAGTTCAGGTCGAGCAGCAGCTGCAGGTAGCGGCGCTGGGCGGGGACGTCGAGGCGGCGCAGGAACTCCCGCTCGCGCAGGTTGAGCTCACGGAACTGCTGGACGGGTGGGTCGAGTCGCATCAGGCCTGGTCCTTCGCGGGGCGTGGGCAGGAGCTGGCAGGGACGGCAGCGGGGCGCCGGGGCCGTCGGGAGGCGGGCGCGGTGGCCGGCGGCTTGGATCGCGCCGGCGGGCCGCCGGCTAGGTGACGGCGGCGGCCGGAGTGGCGGAGCGGGTTTCGGCGCGGCGGCGGCGCTGCAGCCGCGGGTCCGGTACCGGGGCCGCCGCCAGCAGCGCCTGGGTGTAGGGGTGGGTGG
>JADGHD010000235.1 GCA_019689615.1 Frankia sp.
AGGACGTTGCCCTGGCCGCGGGGTCGAGGTCGACCTGGCGCCAGCCGTCGTCGGCTGGGGCGCGGACGCGGGCACGGTCGCCGGCGAGCCCGGCGTGGTCAGGCTGCTCCAGGTGATCGCTCATGGGCCGGCACCGTAGGCCCGGGCGAATCCCCGCGTGGCCGGTGCGCGACCGCTGTGGACGAGCGGCGGCCGTCCACAGCGGGGCCTGCACTGTCGCGGGGTCGTTACGGGCGGCGAGTCCGGCTCGGCCGACAGCGCCGCCAGCCGCGGCCACATCCCCGATGCGCTGCTGTCACCGAAGGTCAGAACTCGGGCGGGACTCGGTGCGCTTGCCAGACGTGGTTAAAGTTGCTTGAGCAAGCAACTTGACCCGCCGAAGGTGGCGGGTCCGTCCATCTGGGAGAGGTAGATGTCCGAGACCGCCACCGCCACTGATCTCGCCGCGCTGACCGGCACCTGGACCATCGACGCTGCCCACTCGCGCCTCGGCTTCTCCACCAAGCACGCCATGGTCACCACGGTGCGCGGGCACTTCAAGGAGTTCGAGGGCACGCTGTACCTCGACGGGGCCAGCCCGGAGAAGTCGACCGCGAACGTCACGATCCAGGCCGCCAGCTTCGACAGTGGGGTGGCGGACCGGGACGCGCACGTGCGGGGCGCCGACTTCCTCGACGTCGAGAACTACCCGACGCTGACCTTCGTCAGCACCGGGGTCAGCCAGGACGACGACGAGTACGAGATGACCGGCGACCTGACGATCCGGGGCGCCACCCGTCCGGTCACGCTCAAGCTCGAGTTCGAGGGCAGCTCGCAGGACCCGTTCGGCAACACCCGCGCCGGCTTCACCGGCACCACCACGATCAGCCGCAAGGACTTCGGCCTGACCTGGAACGCCGTGCTGGAGACCGGCGGCGTGCTGGTGAGCGACAAGATCAAGATCCAGCTCGACGTCTCCGCCATCAAGACCGGCTGACGGCGGGCACCCCTGCCCCGGCCGGCGGAGCGTGTCCCGCCGGCCGGGGCAGGGCTCCGGGTCAGTTGGCCAGGATCCGCGACTGCCAGGCGGCCAGCGTGTCGTCCTCGGCGCCGTGGGAGAGCAGCCAGCCGGCGGCGCCGCCGGGGTGGGAGTCGACGACGTCGAGGACCGCCGTGGCCGCGGCCAGGTTGACGGCGGCCAGCTCGCGGCGCAGGGCCTCCTGCGACCCCGGCACCACGTCGAGCATCTGGTCCGGGAGCACCGCCCGGTAGCCGAGCCGGCGCAGCACCCCGGGCATGTTCGGGCCGGTGGCCAGGTAGTCGGCGAGCACCGCCTGTCTGGTCACGCCAGCCGCCCGCAGCAGCAGAGCGACGCTGACGCCGGTGCGGTCCTTGCCGACCGCGCAGTGCACCAGCACGGGGCCGGGCGCGCCGGCCGCCAGGCGCAGCACCTCGACCAGGCCGGGCGCACAGTGCTCCAGCATCGCCAGGTACAGCGTCTGCAGCCCGCCGGACAGCGCCGAGCGGGCCTGCTCCGCGTCACCCGCCAGCTGCTCGCCGAGCAGCGGCACCACGTGGACCTGCGTGCCGTTACCGGCCAGGGGGTGCTCGTCCCGCTCCATGCCGGAGCGCAGGTCGATGACCGTCCGCGGGGGCCAGACCGGGACGGTGTCCGGGACCGCGTCGCCGGGACGGGGCGCCTCGCTGCGGTAGAGCACGCCAGGCCGGGTCTGGCCGCCGGCCGACGTCGGCAGGCCACCGACGTCGCGCAGGTTGACCAAGGTCGCCACCTCGGCGGCGTCCGCCGCGCCGCCCGCCTGAGCCGGCACCGACAGCGCCGACAGGGCGCTCTCGCTCGGGCCTCCCGCTGGTACACCACTCGTCATCGCCAACGCCCCCAGACCGCGCGGAACTCATCCGAGCCGGACGCTACCCCGCCACCAAGGCCCGACAGAAAACGCGCAGGTGAACCGGCTATGACTGGACGGTGGCCGCGCCGGGCGCGGCGTCCGCCCCGAACAGGCCGAGCTCGACGGGCGCCGGCCGGGCGGGCCCGGCGTCAGCCGCGCCGGCGGCCAGCACGGCTGGGTCGGCCAGTACAGGCGGCGTCTCGGCGGGCGCGAGCCGCGGGTCGGCGTCCGGCGGGAGCTCGATCGGCTCGACCAGGCCTGGGCCCTGGTTGCGGACGTCGCCGACGGCGGGGCCGACCGGGTAGCACTCGAACACCCCGGCCGGCGCCGGGGCGAGCAGCGAGCGCAGCGCGTCCACGTCCTGGTAGCCCGGGTCGAGCCAGCGGTCCCACGCGGCGGACGGCAGCACGACGGGCGAGCGGTCGTGCAGGAACTCCAGGCCGACGGCCGGGCCGGTGGTCAGGATCGTGTAGCTGACCAGCGGCTCGTCGCCGCCCTTCCACACGTCGTACAGGCCGGCGAACGCCAGCAGCTGGCCGGCCGGGCCGACGCCGGGGTGCTGGCCGCGGTGGATGTAGAACGGCTGGCCGCGGCGGGTGCCCTTCGGCCGGTGCCACTCGTAGAAGCCGGTGACCGGGACCAGGCAGCGCCGTCGCGTGAACAGCCGGCGGAAGGCCGGCTTGTCGGTGACCGTCTCCGAGCGGGCGTTGATCATCCGTGCGCCGATGGACACGTCCTTCGCCCAGGAAGGCACCAGGCCCCACCGGGCCAGCCGCAGCACCCGGCCACCCGCCGCGGCGACGGCGGCCGTGCCGGACTCGCCGCCGGGGCCGTCGCCGCTCGCCGCGGTGACGACCGGCTGGGTGGTGGTGGGCGCGACGTTGTACCGCTCGCGCACCTCGCCGCCGGTGGCGTCGGTCGCCGACAGCGCGTCGGCGAGGTCGTCAGCGCTCAGCGTCTGGGTGTATCGGCCGCACATGGCTTCCACCCTAGGCAGGCGGTCCGACAATCCCGGGATGCCCGAGCTGGCCCGCCCGGGCCCCCGGCCGACCTAGCCGACGCCGGGCTCCCAGTAGCCGACGAGCAGGCCGGTGCCGGCGGCCAGGGCGGCGAGGGTGACCACGCCGAACAGCGCCACCCACGCCGTGGCCGGCACGTTGGTCAGCCGGGCGAGCTGGTCCGGGTCGGAGCCGGCGCCCTGGTGGCGGCGGTGGAACCGGGACACCTCCAGCACCGGGCGGACCGCGCCGAGCAGCAGGAACCACGTCGCGTAGACCGCGAACCCGCCGCGCACGTCCTGCGGGGCGAACGTGCTCACCCCCAGCACCACCCCGATGCTGGCCAGCACCAGCAGCAGGCCGAACCCGTTGCGGATCACCACCAGCACGCCGACCAGCAGCACCACGAACAGCGTCAGCAGCAGCGTCGCCCGCCCGGTCGACAGCAGGGCCGCGGCGGCGAACCCGAGCAGCGCCGGCGCCGGGTAGCCGGCGGCGACCGTGCAGACCACGCCGGGGCCGCTCGGGCGGCCGGAGGAGATCGTCACCCCGGAGGTGTCGGAGTGCAGCCGGATGCCGGTCAGCTTGCGCCCGGCGCACAGCGCGACGATCGCGTGCCCCGCCTCGTGCACGATCGTGACGACGTGCCGGGCGATCGGCCACGTCCGCCGGCTGGCGACGGTGAGCAGCGCGAGCACGCCCGCGATGGCCAGCACGGTGCCGCTCGGGCCGGGCTGGGTGGCGAGCGTCCGGTCAAGCCAGTCGGACGTGGCGCCTCCCCTGGTCTCAAAGCCGGCGACAAGCCCGGCGACAGGCCGGCCCGCGGGCCGCGACCGGCCCGGCCGGGCGCGCGACCAGTCGGGACAACCGCCAGTTCCTACCGGTTCCAGGTGGAATAGTGCACCCTGGGTACGACGACTGTCCGGCCGGCCCGCGGCTACGCCCCGGGGAGCCGCCGGCGCCCGGGCCGGGGTGCCCGGGTGGCTGGTGCCGCGCCGTGGCAGCCGTCCGGCCAACCCGGCCCCCCGGGCGAGTGACGGGTCAGGGCAGGCGACGGTCCCAGGCGGGCGCCTCGGCCAGGTCAGCCGGAAACGGCGCGACCGACGGTAGGGTTGGCCGGTTGACCACCGTGGCCGCGTGGCGGCCACCACGGCGGGTAACGCCCGGCAGGCTAGGACGGACGGAGGGATCCCAGGTGGCGGAGTACGTCTACCGTCCGGTCATCAGCGTCGCCCTGGGGCTGGTCCGCGCGATGGACCTCAGGCTCGACATCCGCGGCGAGGAGCACATCCCGGCGTCCGGCGGCGGCGTGGTGCTGATCAACCACGTCTCCTACCTGGACTTCATCCTCGCCGGCATCCCGTTCTGGCGGGCCCAGCGGCGCATGGTCCGGTACATGGCCAAGAAGTCGACCTTCGAGCACAAGATCTCCGGCCCGTTGATGCGCGGGATGAAGCACATCCCGGTGGACCGGTCGGCCGGGGCCGGCGCGCTGCTGGCCGCGGTCAACGCGCTGCGCGCCGGCGAGCTGGTCGGGGTCTTCCCGGAGGCGACCATCCACCCGCACTTCTGCCTGGCGCCGTTCAAGACCGGCGCGGCCCGGATGGCACGGGAGGCCGACGTCCCGGTGATCCCGGTGGTCGTATGGGGCAGCCAGCGGGTGTTCACCAAGGGCCAGCCGCGCAACCTGCGCGCCGCCCGGCACACACCGGTCTCGATCACGGTCGGCACCCCGATCCCGGCGAAGGACCTCCCCGACGCCACCACCGGCACCACCCTGCTCTTCGACGTGATGAGCAAGCTGCTCGACGAGGACCAGCGCCGCTACCCGCCGCCGGCACCGGGCGAGCCCGACTGGTGGCAGCCGGCCCACCTCGGCGGCTCCGCCCCGGCGCGCCCGGACGACGCCGGCCCGACCAGCGCCTGACACGAGGCTGACCCACGATGACCGACACCACCACGCCCCCAGCCGCGGCCGCCGCCGGGCCAAGCCCCACCGCGGTGACCGCATGGGACGACGAGACCAGCGCCGCGGCCGACGCCACCGTCGGGACTGCCACCGACGAGCAGTTCGTCGACGCGCTGCCCAAGGTGGAGCTGCACGTCCACCTCGAGGGCTCGATGCTGCCCGGCACGGTGCTCGCACTGGCCCGCAGGCACGGCGTCGAGGACATCCCGACCGACGAGGACGCGCTGCGTGCCTGGTACGAGTTCCGGGACTTCAACCACTTCCTCGCCGTCTACCGGACCGCGGTCCAGGTACTGCGGGACGAGGAGGACTTCGCGCTGCTCGCCCGCGAGACCGCGCTTGGCCTGGCCGCCCAGAACGTGCGGTACGCGGAGATGTATTTCACCCCGTGGATCCACACGATGCGCGGGGTTTCGCCGGCGGAGGTGTTCGCCGGCATCGAGCGCGGCCGGCTGGAGGCGCGGGCGGCCACCGGCGTGGAGATCCGCTGGATCCCGGACATCCCCGGCGGGCTGCCGGGCGTGGACATCCTGATGGTCGCGGACAGGACCGTCGAGTACGCGCTCACCTACGGCAGCGACGCGCTGATCGGGCTGGGGATCGGCGGGGCCGAGGTCGGGGTGCCCCGGCCGCAGTTCGCCCCGGCCTTCTCCGCCGCGCGCGACGCCGGGCTGCGCAGCGTGCCGCACGCCGGCGAGACCACCGGCGCCCGGACCGTCTGGGACGCGATCGAGTACCTGGGCGCCGACCGGATCGGCCACGGCATCCGCGCCCTCGAGGACTCCGCGCTCATCGAGCGGCTGCGCACCGACGCCATCCCGCTCGACGTCAACCCGACGTCGAACCTGCGCACCGGCGTGGTCGCCGACTATGCCAGCCACCCGCTGCCCAAGCTGATCGAGCTGGGCGTGCCGGTCAGCCTCAACAGCGACGACCCACCGATGTTCGGCACCACGCTGCGCGAGGAGTACCTGCACGCCCTGCGCGACCTGGGCCTGAGCCGGGGCAGCGTGGCCCGGCTCGCCGCGGCCGCCGTGCGCCACTCGTTCCTCGACCCCGACCGCAAGGTGGAGCTGCTGACCGAGCAGCGCATCGCGATCGAGCGCCTGGCCACGCCCTCCGCCTGACCGGCCACGCCCTCCGCCTGACCGGCCACGGCGCGGTGCCGCGCGGCCGCGGCCAGGGCCGCCAGGTGGGCGTCGGGTCCGCCGGGAATGCGTCGGGGCAACGGGAGGTAGGCGCTGGCGCTGGGCGGAGCTAGGCTGCCGGCTGACCAGCGTCCGTCAGGAGGAGGCCCATGGCCGACCGTCCGCCTGCCCTGACCAGCGACCAGATCAGCCAGGGGCTGCGTGGCCTGCCCGAGTGGACCTACGAGAACGGCGCGATCCGGCGCACCGTGTCCGCGCCGACCTTCCTGGCCGGCGTGGAGCTGGTCCGCCAGGTGGCCCGGGTCGCCGAGGGGATGGACCACCACCCGGACATCGACATCCGCTGGCGCAGGGTCACGTTCACGCTGACCACCCACTCCGCCGGCGGCGTCACCGCGCTCGACCTGGAACAGGCCAGCATCATCGACGGGCTGGCCGAGGAGCTGTCCGCCGCCGACGGCGCCGAGTAGGCCCGCGGCCGACCGCCCCGAGCCTGCCCGCGAAGCGTCGGCCGGGCTTGCGGGTGGTGAGACCACCCACATCGGGTGTCGCGCGCGGCCGGGCGGGGCGTGGCGCTGCGAGCATGGCGGGAGTGTCCGCCCTTGTTGTCCTGCTTGTCGGGCTCGCGGCGGGGGTGGTGATCGGGCGGACCGGGCGCCTCGGGCCGGACGCGGTGCGGGCCGTCTCGTTGTGGGTGCTGCACGTCGCGCTGCCCGCGCTGGCGCTGCGGGTGATGCACGAGGTCGAGTTCCCCTCGTCCGTGCTGGCCGTGGTCGCGGTGCCCTACCTGCTCTTCGCGGTCAGCGTCGGGCTCTACCTGGCGATCGCGCGGCCGCTGCGGCTGTCCCGGGAGGCCGTCGCCGCGCTCATCGCCACCACAGCGGTCGCGAACACGTCGTTCGTCGGGATCCCGATGGTGACCGCCTTCTTCGGCGCGCAGGCGGTGCCGGTGGCGATGCTCGTCGACCAGCTGGGGTCGTTCCTGCTGCTGAACACGGCGGTGCTGGCGCTGGTGGTGATGGCAGGGGACGGCGGGCGGGTGGCGCCGGCCGAGATCGCCCGGCGGATGCTGCTCGCGCCGGCGCTGATCGCGCTGGTCGCGGGGCTCGCGCTGCGGCCGGTCGCCTTCCCCGGCTGGCTGGTGGACGTGCTCGAGACGCTCGGCGACACGCTCACCCCGCTCGCGCTGTTCGCGATCGGCCTGCAGCTGGATTTGCGGGCGGCCTGGCGGTGGCGGCGGGAGCTGACGGTAGGGCTCACCGTCAAGCTGCTGGTCGCGCCGACGGTGGTGGTCGCCTGCTACGCCGCGTTCGGCTCGGTCGGCGACCCGGCGGTGCGGGTGGCGCTGTTCGAGGCCGCGATGCCGCCGATGGTCGCCGGAGCGCTGATGGCGGCCCGGCACAACCTGGCGACACCGCTGCCGAGCCTGCTGGTCGGGCTCGGCGTGCCGGTCGCGGTCCTGAGCTGCGCCGGCTGGTCGCTGGTGCTGCGCGCCTGAGCCGCCGCGGC